>JANXQE010000189.1 GCA_025356925.1 Limisphaerales bacterium
GCCGATAAAGGACCCCTCCTGGAAGATGTCCTGGTAGACGTCCGAGACCGCGCGCGTGTAAGGGTCGATGCCGACGTCACCCGCAAAGAGTTTGACAAACCAGGAACGTCCCGAGCTCGGCAGGCTCACACCCACCCGCGGCTGCAAAATGCCGTAGCCTTCCGTAACCACGCCCTTCACTGGATCAAACCGCGGCCGGTTCAGCGGATGCGCCATCGTTCCTGCGAGCTGGCGGGCAGCATCACGGGGCAGTTGTGTGTCGGTGTCGAGAGTGATGACAAATTTGATGGTCGCCAAAATCGAAGTGTCGCCGACAATGTGGGAAAAACAGTCTTTGGAGCCACCGCGGAGCAGGGCGTTGAACTCCGTCAGTTTCCCTCGCTTGCGCTCATAGCCCATCCAGGGACCTTCGACCTTTTTCCAGCGGCGCGGCCGGTGGAACAGGAAAAAGATGTTGGGCCGATCGGACTGGTATTTGGCATTGAGGGTCTCGATGCCCGCGCTCGCGCGCTGAAGCAACGAGGCGTCCTCCGGCTCAATTTCCTCTGGGGCGTCCTGGAAGTCCGTTAACAACGCGAAGTGAAGGTTCCGGTCTCGGTTGGCGAGGTAGTGAATCTCCAAACTTTCGACGAGCCGGGCGACGGCCCGGGGACCAGTCAACATGGTCGGCACGACCACCATGGTCCGGCACTCGAATGCGATGCCGGCGGAATAATCCAAGCGCGGCAGCAGTCGAGGCCTGACCAATAAGGTAGAAAGCCAATTCACGACCGCCACGGCCAGTTGACTGGAGCACAGGAGGAACAAGAGTGTGAAAACGGCCAGCTTCCAGCCCTGCACCTCGAGGGCCTGCGCCCGCTGGATAAAACCGGTTGTTCCTGCCAGGGTGAGTGACAAAACTCCACCCGCATAAAACGCCAGCGGGAACCGGTGAATGGTTCTTTCGATCGTGGTCTGCCAGGGCCGGCGCATCTCGGTTTCGCGTTCCAGCGCCGGCAGGCCTTTGTCGATCAGGTAAAAGCCCACGTGCGCGGTCCGGTCTTGAATGCCTTTCTCGCGCGCACCGGCCTCGGCGAGTTGTACGGCCTTTCGCGCCACGTCCGACTCGAGGAAATGGCTGTGTCGAGAAACGGCCTCGACGGAATGGCGATAGCGATCGCGGGTGGAAAAATCCATTTTCACGTAAACCCCGGACGGATCGAGGCGCAGCGTCTGATCGACCTGGCTCATGGCCTCGACAAATTCGCGCCAATCCAGAGCGCCGAGGAAACGCAGGCTGTTGATGGTGTGGCTGACGGAGATCTGGTCGGCGGCCTGGTTTTGGCTCTCGAGGTGGACCAGTTGGTCAATGAACAGACCCTGGTCTCTAAGGGACTGCTCGAGCCAGGTCCGGGCCAGGTGCATGGCCGGGCTTTGGCGAGATAATCGTTGCGTGAACTCCGCCACGAACGCACTGGACAGAGGCAGGTTGGACTGCGCCATGTCGGCGACTACGACGACGAGATGCGAGGGATTTTTCTCGGCCATTTCCTGCAAGCGCTCGACCCACAAGTCAGCCAGGTCGCGATCGTGCCGCGCGATCATCAGTCGGGAAGTGACTCGTCGCAGGTTCTCGATCAGCGCGAGCCGAAGCATAATCGGAATGGCCCATAATTCGCCCAGTTTCAACGCGGATACAGTTTGATAGGCCGCGATGAAGGCGCGCAGCGGTTCGGCATCAATCTGCGCGTCCACATGTGAAATCAATTCGAGCACGAGGTCGTAAACGCGAGGAAGCCCCGTGGAAGAACCAGATCGGAGGCGGGGCAGTTCATGGCTGTAGCCCCGAGGCAAATGCCGGCGGGCCATCTGGATTTGCTCTTCGATCAGGTAGAAATTGTCGAGCAACCATTCGGCCGCGTGGGTGACTCGCCGGGTTTGATCTACGGTTTGAGTCGCCCGGTTGTAGGCTTGAAGGATTTGTTCGTTTTCGCCCAACCGCGCGAGCAACCGGTTGGAGCCTCGCTGGGTAACGAGCCGGTGGTTTTCGGCCAGGGTCCTGGCATGGCGAACCAGTTGTTCCAGACTGAATACTTCGGCGCGCAGGGGTGCGTCATTGAAGGACGTGCGCGCGTGCACATACTCAGTCACCCGGCTGAGCAAGGCTTCCAGACCGATCCCTTTTCCCGACTGTGCGTTCACAATGAAATTCCGATCAGTCTACAATCCAACCCACGGCCTGAAGACCGGCGGGGTTCAGGGGAGTGGCCGCGCGTGTTCTGGCGGGAGGGCAATGTTGCACCTCGTGATTCGGAAACAACCGCACCAGTCCACCCGCTAAGTCTTGAACGCTCCCTTAAGGAATGGCGTGAATAAATCAATAGGCACCGGCAGGAACGTCGTGGTGTTGTGTTCGCTCGCAATTTCGCGCATGGTTTGGAGGAAGCGGAGTTGGAGAGCGATCGGCTCCTTGCTGATCAGGGCGGCGGCCTGCACCATTTTCTCGGCGGCTTGAAACTCGCCCTCGGCGTTGACAATCTTTGCCCGGCGCTCACGTTCGGCCTCCGCTTGTTTGGCCATCGCCCGTTTCATACTATCGGGCAACGCCACGTCCTTCACCTCGACGGCGGTGACCTTGATGCCCCACGGTTCGGTTTGACGGTCGATGATCTCCTGCAACTTCTGGTTGATGACGTCACGCTGCGAGAGCAAATCGTCCAACGGAGCTTGTCCGAGGACGCTCCGGAGCGTGGTCTGCGCGATGAGCGAGGTTGCCTTCCAGAAGTTCTCAACTTTGACGACGGCCGCAATCGGGTCCACGACCCGGAAATAGACCACCGCGTCCACTGTGGCGGGCACGTTGTCGCGGGTCATGATCTCTTGCTTTGACACGTCGATGGTTACCACCCGCAAGTCCATCTTCACCATGCGGTCCACACCTGGGATGAGGAAGATCAGGCCCGGCCCCTTGGCCCCGAGCAGTTTGCCGAGGCGAAAGATGACACCGCGCTCGTACTCGCGCAGAATGCGCAGGGCTTGGGGCAGGACAATCGCCACCAGGATCAGCACGATCACGATGGCGGGGACGATTTTGGCCAGGCTGGATAAGTCTTGCATAATTTACTTGCGGATTTGGGGTTAACTTTCCACAAAGCTCACGATACTAAAAAAGGCGCGAACCGGCCATGATTTTGCCGTTTCGACCTTCACGCGGGCGGAAGTGCGCATCGGGAGGTTGTCCTTGAGCACTTCCTGACAGTGCGGGCAGGCATCAGCGTAGAGGAAATCACCAAGTTTAACGCCACAATGCGGGCATTTTTTTCCAAACATATCAATTGTCTTTCTCGATTGCAGCCACGTCGTCCTGCGCACTCACCGGGCAGGTCGCCAGCCCACCAATCCGAATGCCTCTGAGCATTTAACTTAGCTAATTTGCGTTGAGGCTGGGGTTTCCTGATCCTCACCTATGAAAAGCATGCGAAGTGCCGCTTTTGGCTCAGAATGTTCAAGTATAAGGTGTACAAAATCTTACAGCTCTGTGAAAGCCAGCTGTTGCCGCCCTTGGCTCGAAGGAATCGTGCAAATTGCTCGGCTTAAATTCCCCCGGGCAGTGCAATCTGCACGCTTTACCAACAATCCAAATAGCAGTAGCCCAACCGCCACGTCCTTGGAAACCATGTATTATGAGTGAAATCCCAATGTCTTCGAGGAGTTCAGCCTTCGGGGCGCGAGTTGTGGTCTTGGGTATTGGTTCTCTGCACGACACAAGCAAGGTATTCCCTAGCGGTGGCAAGGAACGCTCTAGTCGCGGGCAACGCTTGGGGAACGTATCACTACCCGATGTGCATTCTTCAGAAACGCGGGATGGATCGAGCGACCGAATCGAACACAGGTCGTGCACTCGCGCGGATTCACCGTCGGCTTTGGGACCAAGCCAACCTTGACGGATCCCAACCGCACCGTATCCCCAATGTTCCAAGCTCGCCGTCGAGAATCAGGGGATTCACGAAGTTCCTGGGAGTGGTCTTTGCTCTCGCTTTTGTTGGTTCATCCGTTCAGGCAGTGCAAAGCGTGAGCTTGGCTTGGGATCCCAGCGCCGACCCCAGCGTTGTCGGGTACTTCCGCTACTATGGAACAACCACCGGCAACTACACCAACCAGGTTAATGTCGCCAATGTTACCAGCACCACAATTCCGGGCCTTGTCGCAGGGGCGACTTACTTCTTCGCGGTCACAGCTTATGACGCTGCGGGTCTGGAAAGTGGTCCATCCGCTGAAATCCGCTACACGGTCCCATCATCCAACAATCCGCCCACGATCGCGTTAACCTCCCCTGCCAATGGCGGGAGTTATACGGCGCCAGCGCCCATCAACCTCGCTGCCAGCGTCACCGCCAATGGCCACGCGATTAGCTCGGTTCAGTTTTACAATGGGGCGAGCTTGCTGGGTACAGCCACTTCCGCGCCCTACACCTTCGTCTGGAATAAGGTGAGCGCGGGCAGCTACGGCCTCACCGCGCGGGCAGTTTATGACGTTGGCAGCACAGCTCCATGCCCCTGCTTCCCTCACGCCCGAAGCTTGTGAATCAGTCCGGATCTCCTTACCCTCCCGCCGATGACAACCCGGATCGTCACGGCCATGCCGGTCTACAATAATGAAGAATTCATTTTGCAGACCCTGGAGTCGTTGGCGAAGCAAACTTTACGGCCTGACCGAGTGATCGTGTGCGATGACGGGTCGACGGATCGGACCGAAAGCATCGTCCGAGGGTTTAGATCCATTCCATGCGAATGGCTTCCGAATCCGAAGCGTCTGGGATTGTTTGGCAATTTTAACCGATGCCTGGGCCTCGCCGATCAGGGCGAGTATCTGCAGATCCTCCATGCGGATGATACCCTGGAGCCGGATTTCTATCGGACTATGGCGGCGGCTCTCGATGATTGCCCAGGTCTGGGCATGGCGTGGTGCCTCGATGAGCGCATCGACGAACACAGCAATCGCATCAGCATCTCCGGCAAGCCCGACGGAGCGGTCGAAGTGCTCGGGATGGATGATTTCCTAAAGCGCAAGGCGGAGATCGGCAACCAGGCGTTCGTAGCTACGCTGCTCAAGACCTGCGGAAAGCCTCCGCCCTGTCATTTTCCCACGGATATGCCGATCCTGGGTGACATGGTTTTTTGGGCCACGTTCGGCAGTCATTGCAAAAAGCTCGTCCACGTCCACCAACTGCTTGCGAGATACCGGTGGCACGGAGGCAATGCCACCAACGCGGCGGCGCCGAGCATTCAGGCCCTGATTCTCGATGAGTGGCGGACGATGGCAGCCAACGAAGCGTTGCGCGGATCCCGGGCGATGAGCCCGTATCGCAGCATGAAACTACGCGGGTTGCTGGCGGTTAGGTCCGGCATCAAAGCCAAACGCTATCGGCAACAGAATAATGCGTCGTACTCAAAGCAAATTGTCAGCGCCGCCAGGAAGATCACCGGCGCGCCGCTTTGGCTCGCCGGTCAGGCGTTGGTTGAACTGCGCGATCTGATCATTTATACGATTCTGCGCCGGCCGAGGCATCCGAAGAACGTTTTTAGCTAATCAACCCATGACCGCCCCTACCATTCGAACCTACGTCAATCCCACTTGCCTGATCTGCGGCACGGCCGGACAAGTGCTCCACTCGGGACTGAAGGACCGCCTGTTTGGCGCACCGGGTACTTGGCAGCTCAAACAATGTCCCCGGCCTGAGTGCGGACTGGTCTGGCCCGATCCCTCTCCCCTAACGGAAGACCTGGGCTTGGCGTATCAGACCTATTACACCCACGTAGAACCGGCCACCGGCTCGGCGGGCCTGGTGTATCGGCTATCCAAATGGGCCTACTGGACCGGCATCAGGATCCCCGCCTTATTGACGGGCATCTACCAGGAACGGCGTGAGTTCGTGCAGATGTTCCTTCGTGGGCGGCCACCCGGCCGATTGTTTGACGCCGGCTGCGGCGATGGGCAATTTCTCCATCTCATGAAGGAACACGGTTGGCAGGGCACGGGGGTGGACTTCGATGCGGCGGCGATTGAAACCGGCAAGAAGAAGTATGGCGTGGATCTCAAGGTCGGTGACTTCCAGACTGTGCCGATTGAGGAGTCGGCCTTTGATGCGGTCACCATGAGCCATGTGATCGAGCACGTGCCTGATCCGCTCGCCTGCCTGGATAAATGTCGCCGCTTGCTGAAGCCGGGGGGTCGTTTGGTGGTGAGCACGCCCAATGTGCGCAGTCTTGGGCACCAAACGTTCAAGGCGGCCTGGCGCGGTCTCGAACCGCCGCGACATCTTCACGTTTTTCCGCACCACCTGCTGGGCGAATGCGCCAGGCGCGCTGGTCTGAAGGTGATCCGCACCGGCAGCACTGCCGTTAATGCTGATTACATCATCAGCGCCACGATGGCGATCGCCAACGCACCGCCGGGCACCTCGCAGATCGGCGGTGGCTGGGACGCCCGTTACGCCCTCAAAGCCATCGCTTTCCAGTACCGCGAACATTTCGCGCTACGCCGCAATCCCGATCTAGGCGAGGAAGCCTTTCTCATCGCCGAGCGCTAGACTGCACGGTTTTCAACGGGCTGTGCCCCCGATCCACTTCTCGGTCGCAACCTCGTCGCGGCTGGCTGGCTTTGGCCATGCCTCCCAGGGTAGCTCGTTTGTCGCAACCCCGGGCCTGGAGTCGGAATCCCTCGGGGATTCACTTCTGGGAGGCGCGAGGCGTTTCGGACAAAGCAGCTGCCAACGCGGCATAAACCGACTCGACGGTGACCGATTCCATGCAACGGACCAACTCGTCGCGCGTGCCACGAATCCCTCGGCCGTCGTAACGATAGTAGTAGAGGTTTCTCCCAGCGATAGCGGGGTTCTTCACCAGAGTAAATGTGTTGCCGTAGGGTTCGTTGGTCTTATTGAAAGTCGGGGCTTCGATGACAATCTGGCGCGGCGCTTTTACGGCGGCGGCCAAATGCATGAGGGCGGTATCCACGCTCAGAAACGCCGTGCAGTGCTGCATGAGAGCGGCGGCTTGGCGGAGTGTTTGACTGCGCGCACGGATAACGAGCGGTGAAGGATGAGCGGCCAAAACCTGTTGCAGCTCCGGTTCCTCATCGGGTCCGCCGAACAACAAAATCCCCAGGTCCGGCCAGGCCCTCCTGACGCGCCCCAAAAGTTCGATATAGCGACGCAAGGGCCAGCGCTTGAGCGCCAGGTTCTTTGTGCCGCCTGAGCCGACGTGCACGCCAAGGCGCTGACGCTGCCCGAGATCGTGCGCGGAAAGAAAGGAGTCGGCCCATTCCAGCTCGGCGGAGGACAGAAAAACCTGAAGCTCGTGTTTCGCCAGCGTGGGTTTCTGCGCCAGAAGAGAGAGCAGCTCCAGATTGTTTTCCACCGTATGCCGTTGGTAGTTCTGAGGCAACGTTCGATTAACCAGAAGCCGGTCCAGCACACTCCAGCCGTCATAAACATGACTGATCCTGGTCCGGGCCCCGATGAAGCGGGCGATCACCCGATAATGAACCCGGCTTTGGGGATGGGTATTGATGGAAACGTCATACCTGGCCCGACGCAGTGGCCGCAAGAAGCTCAAAGCTTTCGCTTTGCTTTCGCTCAACAGGTTCTGTTGAAAGACAGTGTTCAGATGGGGATTACCCTGGAGCACATCCTTCGAGCCGGCCCAAAGAACCAATGCGTCGAGCTGAGCGTCCGGGTGATTAGCCCGCAGCTCGGCGATCAAGGGCGCCGCCAAAACAGTATCGCCAATGCCCGCCAATGAAATAACCAGAATCTTCATCATCCATCCGCGTCGGTGCCCGGTCCATGTAGCAGCAACTCAACCTGAACGAAACCCTCCATGACTCCAATACTCCATCGCGCCGTTTGCGTCATGGCGGGCTCACGCCGGCTGCGCTGAGGTCTCGTCCTGGATGTAGGTATTCCCTTTGTAAAAGCGGGCAAAGAACACGAACAGGACGGACGTGCCGAGCATCACGGCCATGAAGAAAAGGAAATAGTTGGCTCCTTTCAATTTGACCGAACCGTCGGAGTTCTGGATGAAGACGTTGACCAGGGCGGTAAAGACATTACCCAGAGCCACAGCACCGAGGTAGGTGCACATGACGAGCGACTTTAGTTTTTTTGGAGCCTGTGTATAAGCAAACTCCAGGTGGGTTACCGAGACCATGACCTCGGCTGCCGTGAGGGCAGCAAAGGCTACGATTTGCCAGATGATGTGCGGGGTTTGCCCGACATCGATGCGCGCTTGGATCCAGGCGACGATTCCGAATGCGAGCGCCGTGATAAACAACCCGATGCTGATCTTTCTCAGCGGCGTCAGCCGGAACACCTTGTCGATGGCAGGGTAGATCCAATAGGAAAAAAGCGGCAACGCGATCAGAATAAAGATTGGATTGACCGTTTGTATCTGGGCCGGCTTCCAATCGATGCCGAACAAGTGGCGGTCCATCTTCTCCGATTGAAGAACCCAGGAAGAGAAATTCTGTTGCCACAGGGACCAGAAGATCGCAACGAACGGGACCAAAATGAGCAAGTTGGCCAGAGCTTTCGTATTTTCACGCTGGAAAATTTCTTTCAAGTAGGCGCCGAGCCCTGCTGGCGGCAGATGCACGAATTTCCTTCTGCCCCGCCAAAAAACAATAGTTGCGATCAACATCAGGATGCCCGGGGTGCCGAAGGCAACATCGGGGCCGTGAATTTTTTCCAGCAAATGAACGAGCCAGGCGGGCCAACTGGCGGCTTGAGCAGGTGAGGCCTGAAAGGGATCCAGCAGCCAGGGAATAAGCAAGGTTGAGAAGGCCGAGCCAAAGTTGATCGAGAAATAAAACCAACTGAATACCCGAGCCAGCAAATGTTGATTTGAGGCGCCGAACTGGTCGCCGACGTTGGCGCTGACGCAGGGTTTGATGCCGCCGGCGCCGAGGGCGATCAGGAACAGACCGACGACCAAACCAGCCCGGGTGTGGTTCATGGCCAGCGCAAGATGGCCGAAGCAGTACACAATTGAGAGAATCAGAATGGTTCGATACTTGCCAAGAATTGCGTCTCCCAGGAACGCGCCGAGGATCGGCAGAAAGTACACACAAGAAACGAAGGTGTGGTACCAGGCGTCAGCCTGCGGCTCAGTCATGTGGTCGGAGCCGCCTTGCGCCGTGAGGAGGTACTGCGTCATGAAGATGACCAGGATACCGTTCATGCCGTAATAGCTGAACCGTTCAGCGGCCTCGTTGCCGACAATGTACGGAACGCCCGGCGGCATTTTGTCGGTCTTCAACGGGGCGGTGAGATATTTAGCTTCGGCCATAGGCTGCTCGGAATATTTCAGATCCCCGGCACCGAAGCCAGCCCGATTCGGAACCGCCGATGCTAAGGATGGTCCCTTGCAAGCCGCGGACCAGCGACTACAATGGAGTTTTAACCGACCACAATTGAACGCCATCGCCTGGAACAAGTCACTGGTCCGCGGCTTGCAAGGGACCATCCTTAGCATCGGCGGTTCCGAATCGGGCTGGCTTCGGTGCCGGGGATCTGAAATATTCCGCGCAGC
>JANXQE010000242.1 GCA_025356925.1 Limisphaerales bacterium
ACGGCGAAACAAGATGGAGAATAAGCGCCTGACAGCAGAGCTGTAACGCAAGCAGCGATAGCCCAGTTGACCTTCGCCACCACCCCAACCCAGTTAACTTTCATAATCACCTTTTGCTCGTCACCGGGAATACGAATCCCGAATTTGCAACTCACCTCTGAAACGCATGGCTGCGCCGAAGACGCTTGCCCCGGCGGGATACGAATCAGATGCTTGAACAACTATACTCGTATGAACATAACGTGTTCGTCAAGAACTTTGCGGCGACCCAACGCCATGGGGGTGCAGGGCAAAATCATTAGCTGGGCCAGCCATTATGCTGCAAAAGCGAGTGCCTGACCGGATTTGGAGTAGCTTTTCCAGAAGTTCTGGAACCAGCGGCTCAGCAGAGCGCAGCGGATAGACAGAAGGTGCTCGGCTCCCTTGCGCGACCACAACATACCCGAGTGCTTGAGTCGCTGGCCCACGACGATTTTGCAACCAGCTTCCGTCACTCCTGAGCCGATAAAATAGCCCGCCTCCCGGAAAGTCTGGTAGAACATTTTGGTGCGGTTGCGCTCCAGATAGTTGATTTGCAATTTTGCCGCTTTGCGCCTGCCTGCCTCGGTGGGGAGCGCTTCTGTGGCCTGCGTGATGATCTGACCGACTTTATCTTTGAGCAGCCATTTCTTCCAAAGCCGGTAATGACGTCTGGCCTGCGGGGTGCCCTCGCCGTAAATCGCCGCGGCCAAGAGGCTCAGGTGCTCGCAGGCGTGGTAGTAATCCAGAATGCAGACGGCTCCCGGGAAATTGAGCCGCGCCACTTTCCAGACCCATACGGCCCCGTCGCCAAGGAATACGACCGTTTTGGCCCAACCCATGCCGCGTCGAATCGCCTCGTGGCGCAACAAGGGCCCGAAATTCTCTGCGGACACAATCGCCGCCAAATAGGATGTACTCTGGTAATCGCGCTCCGGTCGTTGATCTGGCGCCGTGGGTCTGCGGTGAGTAAAGACCGTTCCCACCTTCACCTCGCGAGTTCGGGCCCGCCCCCCTCGCTTGCCTTTGCGGCCTCGCAAGTAAGCCCGCCGCATCGGCGCACCAGTCCCATCAGTGCCGATGCACATCACCTCACCGCACGCAGGCTGGGCCGGAGCCGGTTGCTGTGCCTCCCGCCAGCGATTCATCACCGGGGCTATGGCAGCCACCAGTCTTTGCAGCTGTTTAGGATCGATTGCCAACCCGGCGTAGGTGAGCAGGTCATGACTGGCAGCATCGTAACTGCCGGACGAAGCGGCCGCCCGGCAACTCAAACGCAGCACTTCCGGAGAGTAGCTGTCCACAAAGCCCCAGGCACTATCGAGTGGACATCGGCCTTGGCTCTTGCAGGGATGGTAGTGGTAGGGCCGCCGCAGTGTGATCCATCCCAAGTTGATCAGAACGGCCTTAGTCCGATAGCCAGCGTGTTGCTCCCCTGGCTCGAGTTGGGCTTTGGGCTGCGGAAACTCCGGGTCATTGAGGCATTGCTCCAGCAACCGCGCCCCGTCGTGCTTGAGTGCCGAAAGCAAATCCCCTTCCAGATCGGCAAAGTCCCACACCCCATTGGTCCAGAGCCGGCTTAGGCAGTGGACGGTTTGCGGGAAGTGGGCCGCGAGAATCGCTGGAATTTTTTTTGATGAGGGCGCTTTGACGCTCCCAGGTGAGTTGCTCGGTCAGTTCCGCATAGCGGCGGGTTAGTTCCACAAACCGGGCATGTCCCAGGACCCCTTGGGAGATGAACTGCAGTTCATCCGGGCCGATACGTTGGCAGTTGTTGGTGCCCTTCTCGTGTCGTTGAAGGATGTAATAGGGGCCGTAGGAGTTGGTGCCGGAGGGACGCTTTGCTTTGAGGGTTTGCTCACTGAGGTGGCCGCGGATCATGGAGTCGATTTGGGCGATCTCTTGGAGGATTTGGTCACGTTGCTGCTGAATGGAGGGTGATGTCATAGTTGTATAGACACTATACAATATAACCAGGGGAATACGAGCAAAATCTCATCTTTTCGAAATCACCTCACGAATTTACCCTATACCCACGCCATGGCGCGCTTGGTGAGTACTACTTTTGGTCGTTAGCCGATTGATTTGTCGACAACGGGGTTACGGGGCTGGCCCACGGAGGCGGTTTGACAGGTGGCGACAGCGGGCACTGGGGCAAGCTGATGACAAAACGTACGGGCCAGCCCTCGGCAGGCAGCAAAAGGGCGTTTGGCATGTGCAGGTTGTCATTGTCGCGATCGCCGCCGGGATTGTTGATGAGCGCTGAGGGATCGCGAATCAGCGCCACGATCGAGCCTTCCCGCAGAGCTGCGAAACCCCATCGATCAAATACCGAGCCGTTGTAAAGCCACTTCTCCACGGTCAGCTTGCGCCCGGGTGATTCAGGACCTTTTTCAACCACGGAGATGAGCTCAGACAACGGGAACAGCACCGGTTGGCCATTGGTTTCCCAGGTGACTTCGATCCTGAGTGCGTTGGTATCCGGGACTGGTGCAGGCATTCGGAGGTTACCGCCCACCGGGACCGGGGCGAGGCCAAGCAAAAGAAACGCCAGGTGCAAGTCCACCGGAGAAGCTTCGGTTGTGAAAACCGATTCGTAAGCCTTGCCCGTTTGGGTCACCAATGCGTACTCGACGATTTGTGTCCGCAGACATACGCGCGCCGGCACCCTGACAGTCCGGTTCTGTTTATCAAATTCCACCCGGCCGATTTGGAACGTGTTAGATCCCGTCTGGTTGACACGCAGCGCCCGTTGTAAGGTGGTTTGCGCCTCGGCCGTTGTTCGAGGCGACAGGTCGTTCGTCGTCATGGCGGGCGATGGACTGAACTTGCCCGATGGGCTGATCGTCCCCTGGTCCGGCAGCGGCGTACGCTTGGAGACGGAGGGAGGCTCGCCCCAGGCCGCGAAACAAATGTGAAATGCGGCGAATAATACAGCGAACACACCAGCCTTCGCGACCTTGAGCCATCCTGGACTCGTGGCGTTCCCTTTAGTGGGTTTCATCGCGATGAGGATCTCACGATTTCGACAACCCGGTCAACATCTCTTGGAACGCCGAATTCGCGCGTCGAAGAATTGCGAGCGAGCCGTCCGGAACCGCGACCGGCAGCCAGCGACGATCGGTCGAGGAGAAACCGTTGCGAACCAAGGATTGAAGCCACACTTCCACACCGGCACGTCAATCCGATCAGGGCCCGATCTGGATACGGTAGAAGCTCGCCGTCCGGCCCACGTTTGTATCCTCCAGCGTCATCGGCAACACGGGCGAATTCGTGATGATTAAGACTTGCCAGTCCGTGAGGTTGGTCGAGGTCGCCAGCGTATAATCCGGCCCACTGGTCCCCGTGATGACAAACCTTG
>JANXQE010000243.1 GCA_025356925.1 Limisphaerales bacterium
GCTGCATTTTCAAATCACTGCATGGTGAATTGGCGGTGCTCGATAAGACTGGCGTCATCATCGCTGTGAACGAGGCCTGGAACCGATTTGCGCGAGAGAACGGGAAGGATCCCGGTAGCGTGTCGCGCGGAGTGGATTACCTGGAGGTTTGCCGACGTGCAGTCCGGTCGGGCGACACGCTCGCGGGCGAGGCCCTGGACGGCATCGAAGCAGTGTTACAAGGTTCGTGTGAGCAGATATTGCTGGAGTATCCCTGCAATACACCAACCGTTTCACGTTGGTTTGTCATGCGGGTAACTCCTTTGAGAGGACGCGAGGGTGGCGCCGTAATCGTTCACGCAAACATCACGCAACTGAAGGAGACGCAGGATTCCTTGCATAAGGCCCTGGCAGAGGTGGAGCAGCTCAAAAACAAACTTGAGGAAGAAAATGTCTACCTGCGCCAAAAGACCAAAATGGACGAGGGCCATCATCGGATAATTGGCCAAAGCCCGGCAGTCCGGCGCGTGCTAACTCAGGTGGAGCAGGTGGGAGGAACCGACTCGACAGTTCTGATTTTGGGGGAAACCGGGACGGGGAAAGAATTGGTGGCCGCTTCGATACATGACTCGAGTCCTCGCCGGGCCCGCACCTTGGTGAGCGTGAACTGTGCGGCGATGCCAGGCCCCCTTGTCGAAAGCGAACTATTCGGCCGAGAGAAGGGCGCTTTCACCGGTTCACTCTCACGCCAGGTGGGGAGATTTGAGCTAGCCGATCTCTCGACCATTTTCTTGGACGAGATTGGAGAATTGCCGCCCGAAACGCAGGCAAAGCTCTTACGGGTGTTGGAATCTCGGCAGATCGAACGGTTGGGCAATCCCAGGCCGGTTGCGATCAATGTCCGCGTCATAGCGGCCACGAATCGCAACCTGGAGAAGGCAGTGAGTGATGGGAAGTTCCGGCAAGATCTTTACTACCGGCTGAATGTGTTTCCTATAAATGTCCCCCCCTTGCGCGATCGTCGGGAGGACATTCCCCTGCTGGCCTGGGCCTTTGTCGACGAGTTTGCCAAAACATTCAACAAAGACATTCAATCTATCGAGCGCGAGAGCATGGAGGCTCTGCAAGGTTATTCCTGGCCCGGCAATGTCCGCGAGCTGCGCAACGTCATTGAGCGCGCGATGATCGTGGCCACCGGGCCGAGATTGCGGATCCAGCTTCCAGCCGCCGTGACGCTTTCCGTTTCCCCCACTGGACGCAAACTGGAAGAGGTGGAAAGGGAACATGTACTGAGCATGCTGGAAAACACGGGCTGGCGCATTCGCGGCACGAATGGCGCGGCCTCGAGACTTGGGCTTAAGCCCACCACGCTGGAGGCTAGAATGAATAAGCTTGGCATCCGCCGACCGAGCCTATCCTCTGGAACTTAGCCTTGTGTTTTTTGGAAGGGCTTGAACAGCAAGACCAAAGTTTCGTCCGTGTAAACCGTAAACCACTGGTTAGTTCCAGGGCCCAAGTTCTTATCCGTAGTGTGGATCGGGTTGGCGTAATGGTTGCCAAGAAAAATGCTGTTAAAACCGATTTGCAGATCTCCATTGCCGAAAGGACCGGAGCGGTCGTGCGTAATCCATATTATATGCAGCGCGTTGCGCGTCGCATCTTCGGGCAGGTTCGGGTCAACAAATCTCCATCCCTGTTCGGGGATTAGACACCCCTGGTCGATGCCCAGCAGATTTATTAACGCGCCATGCTCGACGGCCGGATTGTTCACAAGCGGGCCAACATAAATGTTGTGACCGCCGGGGGCACCAAGCACCTCGATCGCAGGCGCTTTTTCCGCCTGGTCTTCGATTCGCACAACAGCCGCAGACATGAGCGTTATCAAAAAAAGGTTCCACTCATGTTGTTGGCCAGCATCACTGGATTGAGTGCCCGGAGGTATACTTAAGCAAGAAAATAAATGAAAATCCCTGCCTTGAGGGAGCGACGAGCCAAGAGACCAAGGATTGACTGCAAGTTGTCGCTTTTGGGCCGCGCATAGGCAGCATAATAGATCAAGCCGAGAAAGCCCCTGTGGTGGCAACCAGAACAATCCCCGAATACAACCAGAGTTCTGACGGAGCATCATTTACCAAAACACCAGGGAGCGTCACACGTTGTCTCGGGCTCCGAGAATCAGTGCTTTCTCCAATATGTTGGAGGTTTCGCTCAGCATCTCTGAACGATTTTTTTAATCGTCTGAACTCTCAAGCGATTTGGCTTAAATGAGTTAAGCCATTCTCCGGCACCACGATCTTATTTGGCACCACTTTAGCGTAGGTAACCCTTACGTCCTGGCCCTTTGTGAAAGGGCAAACAACCTTAATCCGACAGAATCGATATATGAAAATTCAATTCCTCATCGCAGCCATAACATTGAGCGCTGCGGCGATAAGCTTGAGTGGCTGCAAAAAAGAAGAAGCTGCTCCCGCGCCGACGACAGTGGAGGCCCCCAAACCGAATGACACAATGGCCAATGAACCTGCGAAGGTTGTAGAACCGGCCCAACCCGCAGCAAAAGAGGTCGTCGACCAGGCCACATCCCAGGCCGACGCTGCGACGGCACAGTCTCAGAGCCTAATCGACAAGGCCAAGAGCTATGTCGCTGACCAAAAATACCAGGACGCGTTGACCACCCTAAGCCAATTGTCAGCGAGCAAATTGACTGCAGACCAACAAAAGCTCGTAGACGGTCTCAAGGCTCAGATTCAAAGCGCCATTGCCAAGGCCTCCACCGGCGATGCGGCCTCCGCTTTGGGCGGTGCGTTGGGTGGCAAGAAATGATCTTCCTCGATCGATCGCTCCGCTTACCTAAAACCACACAATACCAAAAACCCACATAACCCGAGTCATGATTACTAAACTAAAGTATGCGCGCAGCCGCCAGGCGATCGCATTGGCTGCCGCATTGATGTCTGTGAGCGGGGTCTTAACCGCGGCCGAAAGCGCGGCACCACCGGAACCGCCCAAAGGCTGGGAAACCACCGCGGCAGCCGCGGTCACGCTTACCCGCGGCAACAGCGAAACCTTCCTGGGTACCTTGAGCCTGGACACCAAACGGAAGTGGGAAACGGACGAGGTATCCTTTGGCCTTTCCGGCGGCTACGGAGATAACAAGGTAAATGGGGCCACCACTAAAAACACGGAGTTCCTCCAGGGCTACGGGCAGTATAACCACTTGTTCACCGAACGGTTCTACGGCGCGCTGCGGCTAGACGGACAGTATGATGGCATCGCAGGCATCAATTACCGTTTCAAAGTCAGCCCCATGGTCGGATATTACCTGATCAAGAATGAAAAGATGACGCTGGCTGCAGAAGCGGGCCCAGCCCTGATCTATGAGAAGCTGTCCGGCCAGTCTGCGCATGGCTATTGGGCCGCGCGTTTCGCGGAGCGTTTTGAATACAAGTTGACCGCTACCACGAAGGTTTGGGAGTCACTTGAGTACCTGCCACAGGTGGATGATTGGTCGAAGAATTACCTGCTCAATTTCGAGGCCGGAATAGACACTTCCATCTCCAAGCAGTGGAGCTTGCGGGTGGTATTCCAGGACCAGTACGCGAGCGAACCCGCTACCGGCCGGAAGCAAAATGACATGCGGCTGCTCGCAGGTACCGCTTTCAAGTTCTGAAGCAAGTGGAATGCGAGACCCACAAAAGGCCCAATACCTGAAAGGAAAGAACCTGACGTCATCTCGAAACGTAATCGCCCGGTCGCGCTTGGCGATGTGGACGGCGGCCTTTGTGAGCGCAGCTTGGGCCATTGCGGCGCCGCTGGCAGAGGCTCAGGAAAAGAAAACGCAGGTTCCGGAGCAAACCCCGGCTCAGGTGAAACATAGTCCAGTCGACGTCAACTCCGCGGATGTGAAAACTCTTGAGGCTTTGCCCGGCATAGGCCCAGCCACGGCCCAGCGGATTATCGAGGGCCGGCCTTACAAAACCTTGACGGATCTAGAGAAAGTTAAAGGCCTGAGCAAGGCGAAGCTCGACGCCATAAAAGACGATCTGGTTTTTGGTTCGGCAGCGACGCCGGCGACCGGGGCAGCCAAGAAAGAGAAAGGAGCCAGACCTACTACTGCGCCGGAGTCCAGGGCGGGGCAGCAAACGACGCCGGCCCCCCCCCCCCCAGCAGAGCGCACCGAAAAAGGACCTCGTGGCGCCCTCGACTTTGAGCGGACGAACCTCCGGCAGCCTCACACCGGGTGAGAAGATCAACATCAATAAGGCCACCGCTGAAGAATTGGACGCCCTGCCGGGCATCGGTCCTGCCAAGGCCAAGGCCATCATCGATTACCGCACTCAGAACGGTGATTTCAAAACCGTCGAAGATATCCAAAAGGTAAGCGGCATCAAAGCCGGGGTGTTTTCAAAGATTGTGGACCACATAAAGGTCACCGATTAGTGCGACGAAAACGCGACTCCCAAATATCTCAATTGTAACCAATAGCCTAGCTCTCCTATGACCAACTCAGGTGGTTCTTCCAAACAATGGCGATTCTTTCGTGCCGGTGGTTTTGATCAGGTGAAGCTCGAGACGGGCGCTGATCTCATGGCGCTGGACCAATTGGACCTCAAGCTCTGGGTCGCGCTGGCTTGCCCCACCACGGGGGTCGAATTCGACAAGGCCACGCTGGACTTGATCGATACTGACAAAGATGGCCGCGTCCGCGCCCCCGAACTCATCGCGGCCGTGAAATGGGCGGGCGGCTTGCTAAAGAATCCGGACGATTTGCTCAAGGGCTCGCCCACGCTGCCGGTCGCAGCCATCAACGACGCCCTTCCGGAAGGCAAGGCCATCGCCAACTTCGCCCGGCAAGTTCTGGCTAAAACCGAGGGCGAGGCTATCACCATCGACGAGGCAGCCGCAGCGGCGCAGACGTTGGCGTCCAAACCCTTCAATGGCGATGGAATTGTGCCAGCAGATTCCGCAACGGACGCCCCAACCAAGGCAGTGGTCAGCGATATCATTGCTTGCCTGGGCGCGGACACGGATGTCGGCGGCAAGCCGGGCGTCAGCCAGGCCAAGGTAGAACAATTCTTTAACGATGCCGCCGCGTACTCCGCCTGGTGGAAACAGGCCGAAGGCAATTCGGCCGTGCTGCCGCTGGGAATGGCAACGCCGGTTGCGCTATCGTCCTTTAAAGCGGTCAAGCCCAAGATCGACGATTACTTCGCGCGCTGCCGCCTGGCCGCGTTCGATCCGCGAGCCGTCGGTGCGTTGAATCGTGACGATAAGGAATTCCTTGTTTTGGGGGCTAAGGATTTCACGGCCAATGCCGCCGAGATTGCAGGGTTTCCTCTGGCTCGCGTTGCGGCCGGTGCACCTTTGCCGGTGAACGGTGGAATTAACCCAGCCTGGGTGGACGCGATTGCGAAGTTTCGGAAGGACGCGGCGACACCGTTGCTCGGGGAAAAACCGAGCCTCACTGAAGAAGATTGGAACGTTCTCAACACCAAGCTCGCTGCCTATGAGTCCTGGTGTGGCACCAAGACTGGTGGTGCTGTCGAGAAGATCGAGTTGAACCGGGTTCGAGAAATTCTCGCGGGAAACACGAAAGAGACGCTCACCGCGCTGGTCGCCCGGGACAAGGCCGAGGAAAGTAACGCGCAGGCCGTTGTGGGCCTCAACCGATTGGTCCGCTACCATCGCGACCTCATCCAGCTCTGCCGCAACTTCGTCTCTTTCCAGGATTTCTACGGCCGCCGAAAACGAGCGATCTTCCAGGCTGGCACCCTCTACCTCGATCAGCGGAGCTGCGACCTCTGCTTAAGAGTCGAAGATGCCGGCAAGCATGCCACGATGGCCGGTTTGGCGGGCACTTATCTCGCCTACTGCGACTGCTTCCGCAAAGGCACAGGCGAGAAGATGCAGATCGTCGCGGCCTTCACCGGCGGAGACTCGGACAACCTTATGGTTGGGCGCAACGGAATTTTCTTCGATACCAAAAGCCGCGACTGGGATGCGACCATCACCAAGATCGTGGATAACCCCATCAGCATCCGCCAGGCCTTCTTCGCGCCCTACAAGAAGTTGGTGCGCATGATTGAAGAACAAGTTGCCAAACGGGCGGCTGCCGCGGACGCGGCCGCGGATGCCAAGTTGGCGGCGACCGCCCAGACGACAACCGGCGTTGCCCCTCCCAAACCCGCGGAACCAACCAAGCCAATGATCGATACCGGCACCCTGGCTGCCATCGGCTTGGTCTTGACCACGTTGCTCGGAGCGCTGGGTGGCATTTTCGGTCGCATTCTGGGCCTGGTGTGGTGGCAAATCCCGCTGGCGTTCCTCGCCATCATTCTCGCCATCTCGCTTCCCTCGACCATCATCGCCTTCCTAAAGCTGCGGAGACGAAATCTCGGTCCGATCCTGGATGCCAACGGTTGGGCCGTGAATGCCAAAGCGAAGATGAATGTGCCCTTCGGCGGCTCGCTCACAGGTGTGGCGGCGTTGCCTCCCGGCTCGCAACGTGATTTGGTTGACCCGTTTGCCGAGAAGAAAAGTCCATGGCTAAAGATCATTTTGGTCCTGATCCTCGTGGTCATCGCCTACCTGGCCCTCAACAAGTTGGGCTTCATCTACGATTGGACCAATGGCCGCATCGGAGATCCTAAACCGGTACGAGTGGAGAAAGTGCCGCCCGCACCGATCGCACCGACGGAGACCCCGGCAAAAGCAGGCTGATGATTTTGAACAGCCAGTCCAGCAGGCAGTGAATCCAGCAAGTCGACACTATATTCTATGAACAAAATGAACAAACATTGGTTAGCACTCATCTGCGGCGCAGCACTCTTCGCCGCGACTTCCCTCAACGCCGCGGACAAAAAATCATACCAGGTTACCGGCCCGGTGCTCGAGATGACGCCCACGACGATCACCGTTCAAAAGGGCAACGACAGATGGGAGCTCGCCCGAGACAGCAGGACCAAAATCACAGGCGACCTCAAGGTCGGCTCCAAAGTGACCATTTACTACACCATGGTCGCGGTCGAAGTCGAAGTGAAGCCAGCGAAGCAACCGAAAGCGGACAAAGACACGAAGTAGCTCGCGAAGCCGGAGGGAGGCTCACAAGCGGAACAGCCCGCGTCCCCATGAGGCGCGCTTTCGACAGGCAGTTGACGCCCTGCTCCACAGGAGGCGGGCAAAAGGGGCAAGGGTCGACGGCGAAGGCCGATTCCTCCCCCCTTATAAGTGCGCCGCGCTTAGTGCCGGCTCAGCTCCCGTTCGTGCTGTCAAGGCCATGCCAACGGGAGATTCACCCACTCTGGAGGCGCGCCAACTGAACGAATAATAATATGTCTGATTCAAATGTTACCGCGGCTGCTCCGCGTAAAACCCGCAGCTGGCTCCGGCTCCTCGTCTGGACCTTCTTTGCTCTCCTGGTTCTGCTGCTGGCAGTCTATTTCGTCGGCACCAGTTCAGCCTTCTTTAAAGGAGTCATTCTTCCCAAGGTCAGCACCGCGCTGCACGCAACTGTCACCGTAAGTGATGCCTCGATCAGCCCCTTTCACTCAGTCGTCCTGCGCGATCTCAAAGTCCAGACCACCGGCAGCGAGCCGCTTGTCTCGGCCCCCGAAGTACGCCTGCGCTACAGCCTCATGCAAATCATCGGCGGCAATACTCACGTGGACGAAGTCACTCTCTCGTCCCCGACGGTAACCCTGGTTGAGAATCCAGATGGCACCAGCAACCTCGACCCCATTTTGAAAGCCCAAACCGGCAAGCCACCGGAAAGCAAACCCGCAGCCTCTTCCAAACCTGTGCGCGTGGATTTGAAGAGATTTGCGCTGACTAGGGCCACAATCCGCAAGGTGAAGCTTTACGCCAACGGCAATCGCGACTTGACCGAACTTTCAAACGTCAACGTAACCCTCGACGATCTGAAGAATGGGCAAACGGGAAAACTTGAGTTGAGCAGCGACCTCAAATTGGACATCCACCCGCCCAGCCCTGCTGCCGCCGGCAGCGCGGAGGCAAAGCTGGCCGGCAAGTTTGAGTTCGCGTTGTCGGCGGACCTGAAGCCCGCGACCATCAAAGGAAACCTCCACTGCCAGGTCAACACCGCCCAAGGCGCATTGGTCGACCTGGCGTCGTTCGCCAGCGATCTGATTTGCGAAATCTCACCCGCTGAAGTCAAACAGATCGCTCTGCGCTTCGCCAAAGGTGCTGACCAGCTCGGTGAAGTTCGCTTGAGCGGCCCGATGAATATCGAAAAGAGTGAAGGTCAGCTAACGTTACAAATCCGCTCGATTGACAAACGCCTGCTTAATCTCGCGGGCGTCAAAAGCGGCCTCGATTTCGGTACGACCACCATCACTTCGTCCAATGTGATTCAACTTGCCAAGAGCGGCCAGGCCATTAGTGCCGCGGGCCACCTGGACATCAACCAGCTTCAGGTCACCCGAGCCACCCAGACCACTCCGCAAATGGACCTCCGCCTACAGTATGCCGCCACCATCGACCTTTCCGCGGGCAACGCTGTCCTGCGTGAACTGGTATTCACCGGTGTCCAAAACGGCACCCCCCTTCTTCGTGCGGATTTGAACAAGCCGATGTCCTTCGCCTGGGGCGGTGCCAGCGCGGTTCCGGATTCCACCCTCAACGTGGCGCTCACCGGTTTTAACCTCGCGGATTGGAAATCGTTCCTGGGTGACAGCGTGACGTCTGGAACCCTCAATGCGAAACTCAACCTCCTGTCGCAGCAAGGTGGTGAGCTCATGAGCATAAACGGCGATATGAAGGTGGCGAATCTGGTCCTCAAGACCTCGCAGAACCAATCGGTCCCCGCGCCTCTCGGAGCCGGGGTGCAAGTCGATGCCTCCTGGCACAAACAAGTGGCCGAAATTCGCCAATTTCAGGTGGCCCTCACTCCGACCTCTCGCGCGGCTAATCAGGTTCGACTCACCGGCCGCGTCGACATGTCCCAACCCAATGCCATTCAGGGAAGCATCAGACTCCAGGCCGATGCGCTCGACCTGACCAGCTATTACGACCTCTTCGCCACCCAGCAGAAAGTCGCCGGGCAACCAGCTTCCTCTTCTCAGCCCTCTGGCTCACAGAGCATCCTCGCTCAGGCCGGCCCGGAAAGAGAGCCCGAAGCCAAACAACTACCGCTCCGCAACTTCGTTGCTGAGGCCGCCATCGGCCGCTGCTACCTTCACGAAGTTGAAATCACCAACCTGGTGGCTACAACGAAAATCGACGGCGGCAGGATATTGGTTAAACCCTTCCAACTTGCCCTCAACGGCGCGCCGGTTACCAGCGAGGTGGATTTGGACTTGGGCGTGCCCGGTTACAAATACGATGTCTCCTTCCAGGCCAAGGCTGTCCCTTTGGCGCCCCTGGTAAATTCGTTCCAGCCAGAACGCAAAGGCCAGCTCGCCGGCACCTTTACCGCTCGGGCAAAAATCAGTGGCGCAGGCACCACCGGCGCCAGCCTCCAGAAGTCCCTCGCTGGCCAGTTCGAGACGGCCTCGACCAATCTCAACCTTTCTGTCGTGAACATTAAGAACCCCGTCCTCAAGCTCCTGGTGAATGTCATCTCAACTATTCCCGAATTGCTTCGGAATCCTGCGGGCGCCGCCGGCTCATTGGTTCAGGGTCTAATGGGCGGTTCCAGCGCCGGCGGCGGTCTGGCCGACGACCTCAACAAGTCGCCCATCAACGCCATTACCGCCCGTGGCGTCATCGGCTCCGGCAAGATAGACCTTCAACTAGCGTCCCTGGAAAGCCCCGCCTTCGAAACTGAGTTTAAGGGACCCATCACTCTCGCGCCGGTGCTGACCAATTCGACCATTCAACTCCCGGTATCTATTTCCCTGGAACACTCGGTCGCCCAACGTATGAACCTGGTGTCGGCCAACACCCCCACCAACGCGACCTATGCCAAGCTGCCTGATTTCCTCTCGCTCACCGGTACGCTCGGCAAACCTGAGAAAGCGATCAACAAGACCGCGCTCCTCGGTATGGTCGCCCAGGGTTTCGGCGGCTCCAGCGGTAAAACCGGCAACTTCATCCAGGGCCTCGGTGGCCTCTTGGGCGGAAAAGTTCCTGCACCACCAAATTCTGCCGCAACCCAACCAGGGACTAACCAAAGCCCAGCGGACAACCTTTTAAACCGATTTCAGACTCCAAAGAAATAAAGCCTCCTCAGCAGATTCTATGGGTTGTTTCCGGTTCGGGGAGCCGGCCTAAGGTGTGATACAGGGCTATTTCCATAACCTCGAAGTAGGGAGCCGGTTATGCTGGAATTAGAGCCTCTGAGCAGGCTGGCCATCGTCTATAGCAGAAATCCGCTTCGGGTCGAAAAGAGCAAAAAGACGTTATGCTTTAATGAAGGGGTGGATTTTGGGTTCGAACTGACCGCCACGATAAATTGGCCAACGCGGCCATCCTATCGTAGTGGTCACAATAAACGTAAGTCGTTGATACAGATGGTGCCGATGGAGGGGGTCGAACCCACACATCCTTACGGATACCAGATTTTGAGTCTAGCGCGTCTGCCAATTCCGCCACATCGGCTACCTGACTACCAAGCGCTTAGGCAATAAAGCGCAAGGTGATGCTGACGTTGTGCTACTTTCTGTGCTAGAGCCAGCCAATGAAAGGCGACCGCAGGCACCGCAACGGGCCTGAAGGCACTTTGGTAGCTTCGCGCCTACATCGTGATCCAAAATATAGGAAGGTGCTCGCTGAGCGCAAGCACCCAATTCGCGGCGCGTGCGGCACCGGTGCGTGGGACGGATTTCTTCGGTTATCGGAAATAACGCATTCCCCAGGTCTGCGCCAGGGGCACCTGGCTCAGGTCGGGGCACGTGTAAATGTGGGTTAAGAGTCCAAAATAATGCGCGTCGAGAACCGGTTGACCCAGCGTGCTGTAGTTGAGCCTCACCCAGTGGTGACCTACGAAGACTTCGTTGAATAAATGGTTTTCAAAGCCACTCGTGCCGTCCAGGGCAGCCCTGACCGTCTCGCGCGCCCGGTTGTGATGAATGCTTTGATAAAACATCTGAGCCTGAGCTTCGTCGTTCGGGTCGAATGGCGGGATGCGGAAGACCATGCGGGTTGGGATCCCCAGAGCGCGGAAGATGGTGGCGAGATACACAGCGGAGGAAGTGCACGAGCCATGCACTTTATTTTAGAACATTGACCCGCCAAGGGCTTCCTGATCAAACATCTGCTGATCGCTCCAGGTTTTGTCGGGCTTCTGGCGATCTAACGCTTCCCGCAATTCCGGGTAAACGGTCGGCTTCCCGTTCGGGTAATAAACACCCCGGACGCCGAAGGCGTCGGTCTAATGCGCTCGTCGCATCGCCCAGCGGGAGACTTGTTCCGCGAGTTGCCTGTCGGTCAAGCGACCCGGGTCGATGCCAGCCTGGCGGAGTTCGGCGGTGAGATCGCGCTTCATAGTCTCGTCCCAGTTTTCGCTCGGGGTCGGCTTGAGATACTGGGTCATACCGAGATCGTCGTGCCGCCAGTTGGGGTTCTCGCCAATCGGAGGTTGATAGAGCGGGTAATAGGTCACTTCAACCGTGCAGGAATCCTTGTCCTGCTCAAGCACACGTGCATCCTGAAAATCGTCGTTCATGTCGGTGGGATCGGCAGGCTGGAGAACCTGGAGGACGGAAGTTATGGTCTAAGTGTCTTCCTTGCGCGTCTGGTGGCATCCATGACACGAAAG
>JANXQE010000253.1 GCA_025356925.1 Limisphaerales bacterium
GCCGAGTTCGATCGCGCCCAATCCCAGCTTGCCGGAGCGCTGTCCCGCTTGCTGGTCGTGGTCGAGCGCTATCCGGATCTGAAAGCGACCCGGAATTTTCAAGATCTCCAAGCACAGTTGGAAGGCACCGAGAATCGCATCAGCGTCGAACGCCGCAACTTCAATGAGGCCGTGCAGGCGTACGATACCGCGATTAAAACGTTTCCCGCAGTGTTTTATGCGGGGCTTTTCGGGTTCAAAGAAAGGCCGTATTTCGCGTCCACACCGGGAGCTGAGACCCCGCCGAAAGTTCAGTTTGATTTCGGCAAACCGGCCAAACCACCAGCGGCAGAGAAACCGTGAGCGCACGCCCTTGACATGCGCTTTGTGAGCGGGCCCTCGTGAATAACAAAAAAGTGTCCTTTCGGAAATCATCCGTGTGGCGAGGAAGCACCTCGGCAGCTCACGCGAGCTTCACCCGGTTTTGTTTTGCTGTCGGACTGCTCGGCCTCCTCTCCTTGTTCCAGCCCTGCTCGAGCGCGGCCGCCGAGCAACTCCCCCCTGCTCCCGGACAGTACTTTAACGACTATGCACAGGTCGTTTCGGCCTCGACCGCTGCGCGGCTGAACCGAACGCTCGAAGACTTCGAGCGCGAAACCTCCAATCAGATCCTGGTGGTGGTTTATCCGAAGATGGAATCGGAATCGTCGATCGAAGATTATACCGTGCGGGTGGCGCAGAGCTGGCGCGTGGGAAAGAAAGCCAAAAATAACGGCGCCGTGCTCTTCGTATTCATCCAAGACCGTAAGATGTTCCTGCAGGTGGGCTACGGTTTGGAAGGCGCCTTGCCCGATGTTCTGGCCAAGCGGGTCATTGAAGACGAGATTAAGCCTCGGTTCAAAGCAGGCGATTTTGATGGCGGCCTGAGCGCCGGTGTCGCCGCCATTCTCGCCGCGACTAAAGGGGAATACCAGGGCAATGGCCAAACCGCCGGTGGCCAGGGCCATGGAACCCCTGGTGGTATCGTGGTCCTTTTGTTTGTGGTCGTGCTGGTTGCCTTCATGCTCATCGGCGCACGACGGCGAGGGTATGGTTCCGGCGGCTGGATGCTGGGAAGCGGCGGGTTTTCCGGCGGAAGCTGGAGAGGAGGCGGTGGGGGATGGGGCGGTGGTGGCGGTGGCGGCGGATTCTCCGGGGGCGGCGGTAGTTTTGGCGGAGGCGGGGCGGGAGGTAGTTGGTAAGTGCCATGAACGCTCGCGATTTTCTCCACCAGCTTCGCCACGACGAAATCGTTGCCGCGATTCAAGCGGCGGAAACGAAAACCTCGGGGGAGATCCGGGTCTTCATCAGCCGCAAGCCGATTGACGACCCCGTCCCCGCGGCACAGGCCCATTTTATCGAGCTGGGCATGGACACAACGCGGGAACACAACGGGGTTCTTATTTTTGTCGCACCACGAGCGCACAAATTTGCTGTGGTCGGCGACACCGCAGTGCACGCCCGCTGCGGTGACGAGTTCTGGACACTATTGGCCCAGGAGATGTCGGGCCATTTCCGCAAATCCGAGTTCACAATCGGCATCGTCCACGGTGTTCAAAAGGCGGGGGAGTTGCTCGCCAAACATTTCCCGCGCCGCCCGGGAGATACGAACCAACTCCCGGACGCGGTCGAGCACGATTGAGATGGAAAAGGGAACGGTGAGGAACTTTCGCGGGCATCCCCTCGCAGGTTATTCGATTTAGTCTGGATCCATCACGCGGAACTCAGCATCATCCTATGCTGAAAATGTCTGAGGTAACGCCCAATACTCAATCTGAGCACCGGTACTCGACCGGTGAATTGGTGCGCCGGTTGCTGGTCCTGGCCTGGCGATTTCGCAGCGACTGCCTGCTGTCGATGCTGCTGAGCCTGGCGTTGTTGCTGCTGGGTTTGTTTGGGCTGCAACTGCTGGGTGTGGTGATCGACGTCATCCGCCATGCCCTGGATCCCGTGCAGCGAACACCGATCTATCCGCTTGGCTGGCTGCCGCCCCGCGCCTGGACGCCGCTGCGGATCGTCACCGCCCTTTCCGGAGCGATCGTTCTCCAGGCCCTGCTTCGTGCCTGGCTGACTTACGAGTACAACATGGTCACGGCCCGGCTGACCCAGGGAAAAATCGTGCCCAGCCTCCGCGACCGTCTCTATGCCCGGCTCCAGCTATTGAGTTTTCGCTTTTTCGATGTCCACGGCTCCAGTTCGATTTTCAACCGGGTCACCGGCGACGTGCAAAACACACGACTGTTCGTCGACGGTGTCGTTTTGCAGGGCCTGAACATGGTGTTGACGCTCGGCGCGTATTTCATCTTCATGTGGCGCATTCAGCCCTCGCTGACGGTCGCCTGCCTCTCGGTCACCATCGGGCTCTGGTGGGTGACTCAATATTATTCGGGGCGGTTGCAGCCGGGTTACCTGCGCAATCGGGAATTGTTTGACAAGCTAGTCGAGTTGTTCACTCAAAGCGTAAGGGGCATGCAAACTGTGAAAGGATTTGCCGCCGAACCGCACCAGATTCGCGCCTTCGAAGAGGCCAACCGGCAGGTCTCGAGCCAACAACAACGCATTTTCCTGGATCTGTCCATTTTTACGCCCGCAACCCAGCTCCTCGCGCAGTTAAGCCTGGTGATTCTCTTTGCGTACGGCGGCTGGCTCTACGTGCAAGGCCGGATCGCTTTAGGAAGCGGGTTGGTTGTTTTTGCCGGGCTGCTGCAGCAGTTCAACGGGCAAGCCGCAAACATCACGACCATAGCTAATTCGGTCCAGCAGAGCTTCACGGCGGCCCGCCGCGTCTTTGAGGTTCTGGATACCCCCACCGAGGTCCAGACCAGGCCCGGAGCGTTCGTGCCCGCACAACTCAGCGGACGCGTCGAGTTCGAAAAGGTTTGTTTCGGGTATCACCCGGACGTTCCCGTGTTGCAGAACATTTCGTTCACAGCCTTGCCCGGACAGGTCCTCGGGGTTTTTGGAATAACCGGCGCCGGCAAGTCCTCGCTGCTGAGCTTGATTCCGCGCTTTTATGATCCTCAAAGCGGCCGCATTCTCGTCGACGGCCGCGACTTGCGCGATTTGGACCTTGACGGTTATCGCCGGAATGTCGGGATCGTTTACCAGGAGAGCTTTCTGTTCTCCAACACGGTGGCTGCCAACATTGCTTTTGGCAATCCCCACGCCAGCCAGGCACAGATCGAACAAGCTGCCCGGCTGGCTTCGGCCCATGCTTTCATCCTGGACCTTCCCGAAGGGTACGAAACCGTTCTGGGAGAATCGGGTGTGGACCTCTCCGGCGGCCAACGCCAGCGGTTGGCGCTGGCCCGCGCGCTTCTGCTCCAACCACCCATTTTAATCCTCGACGATCCGACGGCTTCGGTCGATCCCAAGACCGAGCACGAAATCGTCTCCGCGCTGCGTCAAGCGATGGCCGGTCGCACCGCCTTTGTCGTGGCAAACCGCCTGAGCCTCTTGCGCAGAGCTGACGTTATTCTGGTGCTGGCCAATGGACGCTTGCTCCAGACCGGTGCGCACGACGAACTGGTGCTGGAAGCCGGGCCGTATCGGGACGCCGCCCGGTTGCAGTTAATGGATATCGAGCCCTCGGGGGACAGCCCAAGCGCGGCGAAAGAGGGCCAGAGCACCACTCAACCGGCCGAACTCGGCCGCTCCCAGCCTCTCCAGAGGGTCGGATGAGCCAGCCTTCCTCGCAGCCGCCCAATCGACCGGCGCCGAATCCTCCCGATGCCGCGGCGCGGCTGCCCAGATCCGAACCAGCGCCGTCCGGCAACCGTCTTGGCGAGCCCGGTCCCGGCCCCTTGGGCGCGAGCGCAGATCAGTCGCCAGCGTTGCTTCCTGCGGAAAGGGAAGCCATCACGTTTTATCGGCCGATAGAGGACCGCGAGGCGGATCGCGCCCCGCTCAGCACGCATCTGATCCGGCGCATTTTCACTTACACACGAGCGCGCCGCCGCTGGCGCAATTGGCTGTTCATTCTCACTTTCCTTCGCGGCTTTCAACTACCCGCCCTGGCCTGGATGATCGGGCAAACCATCAACGGTCCCATCGCGGGACAAAATCTGGCCGGGATTTACCGGTACGCGGCCCTCTACCTGGCGCTGGCGATCGCCATGGTGGTCACGCTGCACTTCCGCCAGCGATTGGCCCTGCAGTTGGGCGAGGCCGTGGCGCACGATATGCGCTCGGACCTGTTCCGCAAGCTGAACTCCCTGCCCATGTCCTTTTTCAATAGGACGAAGTTCGGTCGGATCATCAGCCGCATGACCTCGGACATTGACAACGTCCGGGTCGCCGTTCAGGACGTTGCCTTCGTGGTCGCCATCCAGGCGATCCAAATGTCCGTCGCCGCCCTGCTCATGCTTTGGTATAATTGGAAGCTTTTCTCGATCATGCTGCTGTTCGTGCCGATTATCTGGCTCATCAATGAAAATTATCGGCGAGAAGTGGCGCAACGCTTGCGCAAAATGCAGGAGACCTGGAACCGGCTCACCTCGACCCTCGCCGAGTCCGTCAGCGGCATCCGCGTCACGCAGGCCTTCGTGCGCCAGGAGATCAACGCCGGCTTTTTCCGCAAGCTGGTGAACCTGCACGGAGAGAACAACGTCGGTGTGGCCCACGCCTCGGCCGTCTTCATTCCTCTCCTCCAGATGAAGAGCCAGCTATTCCTGGGCGCGATGGCCCTGCTCGGAGGCTACGGCGCTTTGCGCGGGCAGGGCTGGCTGCACATGGAAGTCGGCGACCTGGTAATGTTCTTTTTCCTGGCGAACTTTTTTTTCGATCCCGTCCAGGTCATCGGAAACCAATACAATCAGGCCTTGAGTTCCATGGCCGGAGCCGAGCGCTACTTCCGCCTGCTGGACGCCCAACCGGAGTGGACCGACGCTCCGAACGCCCGACCGCTGCCTCCCATTCGCGGCCAGGTCGAGTTTCAGGAGGTCTGTTTCGAGTACGACTCGGGACGGCCGGTGCTGAGCGAGATTTCGTTTGTGGTTGAGCCTGGCCAGACGGTCGCGCTAGTCGGCCATACCGGCAGCGGCAAGACGACGGTGGTGAGCTTGCTGCAGAAGTTTTACCTGCCAACCCGCGGCCGAATACTGGTTGATGGACAGGATCTGCTGCAAATCACCAGCGACTCGTTGCACGCCCAGATGGGCAGCGTGCAGCAAAACAATTTTTTATTCGCCGGCTCGGTCCTGGAGAACATCCGGTTCGCACGCCCCACCGCCACCGAGGCGGAGGTGCGGGCGACGTTGCAAACGTTGGACTCCCTGGAACTGCTGCAAGGGCTCCCGCGAGGGTTGGAAACGCAGGTGGGCGAAAAAAGCGCCTCGCTCTCGCTGGGACAGCGCCAGTTGATCTGTTTTGCCCGCGCGCTCCTGGCGGATCCGCGCATCCTTGTGCTGGATGAGGCCACCAGCGCCATCGACACCGTCACCGAGGCCAGGTTGCAACGGGCGCTGGAGGCTTTGTTACGCGCTCGCACCTCTTTCGTTGTGGCTCATCGCTTGAGCACGATTCGCAAAGCCGGTCTGGTACTGGTGCTCGAAACGGGCCGGATCGTCGAACGGGGCACCCACGCGACCTTGCTGGCCGCCAATGGCGTTTACGCCAGGCTGCACCAGGAATTCGTGCGGGGAGGCCTGAGTGTGTAGCCTCTGAC
>JANXQE010000258.1 GCA_025356925.1 Limisphaerales bacterium
TGTGTTGCAGCCTTCTATTCTGGCTGCCTACCACTACAACCAAAACGTTATCGCATTGACTCACCTGTTCGTGTTGGGCTGGGTTTGCTCCATCGTGATGGGTGCGATTTACCAATTGGTGCCGGTGGCGCTGGAAACCAAACTTTACAGCGAAAAACTAGCCCGCTGGCAATTGGCGTTTCATCTCGTCGGCTTTATCGGCATGGTCTGGATGTTTCGCGCCTGGAACATGAAGCTTGTTGGCCACTTCGGTTCTTTGCTGGCCATTGGCGTGGGCCTGTTTGTTTTTAACGTTGCGCGCACGCTCTGGCGTGTGCCCAAGTGGAATGTCACCGCCACCGCCGTGACAGCGGCGCTATTTTGGATTTCGCTGACCGTAATCGCCGGACTTTCCATTGCAACGGGCAAATGCGTCTACGAATCCACCGAAGGTCTGGCGACCAAAGGCGGGGTCAGCGTGCTAATCACTGGGTTGCGTTTGCTGGCAGGCTTTGTGTCACGGTTCGATGCCATCAGTGCGATGCACGCGCACGCTCACCTTGGGGGCGTGGGGTTCTTTACCATGCTCATTGTGGGGGTTTCCTACAAACTCATCCCGATGTTCACGTTGAGCGAAGTCCAGAGTCAACGTCGTGCCGGACTGTCGGTGGGATTGTTGAACCTCGGACTCGCTGGTTCGTTCATTGCCATTTTGGTGCGCAGTCCGTGGAAGTTCGCCTTTGCGCTGGTTACAATCGCAGCGCTGGCAATCTACGGCTGGGAACTGCGTGCTATCCTGCGCGCTCGCAAACGTGGTCCGCTGGACTGGGGCATTCGCTATTTTTTAACGGCGACGGCTTTGTTTGGACCGTTGTCCCTTCTGGCGGCCGTGCTTTCGTGGCCCGGACTGCCGCTCAATACTCTTACCGGCCAATTGGAAAACCTCTATGGTTTCCTGGGACTGATCGGCGTGGTTTCCTTTGCGATCATCGGGATGCTCTACAAAATTATTCCGTTTCTCATTTGGTTTGGCGTTTACAGTAAACACATTGGCAAGGCGCGAGTTCCGGCTTTGGCCGATATGTATTCACGCCGGCTTCAGATGCTCGGGTACTGGTCTTTCCTCGCCTGCCTGGTGGGGATCAGTGTGGGCATTTTGTGCGCAAACGAGCGTGCGATTCGATTGGGCTCTCTCTTATTCACCACTAGTGTCGTGGCGTTGCTAATGAACGTTTTCAAAATCCTTTCGCATGCGGCCTGCCCGCAAATCGTGCCGCTTGGCATATCCCGGATGGCAAAACCGACTACCCCATGAACTCACCCTCGATTTTCAACGAACAGATGGTTCTTGATGTCATGCGGCAAGTGATCGATCCCGAAATCGGTTGCAACGTCGTGGACCTCGGACTGGTTTATGGCATCACCATCGCTGGAGCGAAAGTCACGCTCCAGATGACTCTCACTACGCCCGGTTGTCCAATGAGCGAGAGCATTGCGCAAGGGGCGCAGTGGGCCTTACTCGGCATCGAAGGCGTCGAGGAGGCCGAGGTGCAATTGGTTTGGGATCCGCCCTGGCACCCTTCCATGATGACGGAAACCGGGCGCGCCGCGACCGGAATGCGCTGATACTTTTCCCACAACAAACAAAACAAATAAATATGACAAGCTCAACCGAACTCGGACCGGATCGAATGCTGGACGTGCGTGAAATCCCGTGCTCCACCAAACACGGTCTCATTATCCAAACCTTCCTTGACCTCGCGGTCGGCGAGCACTTCATCCTGCGCAACGGCCACGATCCCGTGCCGCTGCGCTATCAGTTTGAGGCTGAGTTTCCCGGCACGTTCACCTGGGAATATGTTCATCGGCTACCGGAAGATGTAGCGGTGAAAATCAGCAAATTGAAAGCGATCGCCGGAGTGGCTAACGTGATCTCGCATTCTTGCGGCACGCACTGAAGCCAAGGTTCCCGGCGCGATCCGCAGCGTCTTTGGTTCGCATCAAGGCGACGGCCCGCTGCCT
>JANXQE010000430.1 GCA_025356925.1 Limisphaerales bacterium
AATTGGTATCCGCCGCCGACCCGGAGGAGACGGCAGCGCTCAGGCCAAGGAGCCCGATCCACCAACGACTCCGGTGTTTCTGCAAGATCCTGAATGATTTCATCGGCGTCTTCGAGTTGAGGGTTAAAAACGCAAAGAAGAGCTGACCCGCGACCCGTGGACCGCTTCGTGGCAGCCAGCGGTCCAGCAGGTGCCCTGTTGGACGCGCAAGGTGTGATCGGAGCCGCCAATTAAAATCTGGCCGCCGCTCAGTTGTTGGAAGTGGCATTTCATGCAAAGGTTTGCGTCACGAACCGTGAGCATTTTGGCGTTCACCGACCCGTGGGCGGCGTGACAGGTGGTGCAGCCTTCCCGGGAGGCCTCGTGCTCGAAGACGTAGGGGCCGCGCTGGTTGGGATGGCAGCGGAAGCAACTTTCATTTTCCGAAATCAACGCCGTGCCGCCGCCTCGGAAAACGGATCCTTTATGAGGCGAATGACAATCGGTGCAGCTCATCTTACCCTCCGGCACGGGATGGTGGCTGGGCAAGCTGAACTGGCCGCGGACGTCCGCGTGACATTGGAAGCAAACCGTTTCTTTGGAACGCGGCGGATCGACCGCGAGGCGGGCGCCAAAACTGTTGGCGGCGGGCCGCCCCGCGGCGAAGCTGAAGGGCGTTTTCGCCTCGCCACCAGATTCGGAATGGAGGCTGCCGGGACCGTGGCAGGACTCGCAGCCTGCATTCAGCGCGTTGGCCCCTTCGGCGATCAGCCGCGAATGATCCGCCGTAGCGAAGTCCCGGTATAACTTTTCATGGCACTGCTCGCATTCCTTGGACCCGATGTACTTCGCGCCCGGAACATCCGGCAGCAGCACCACCGAACGGTTGACGCTGCGGCAGGAAATGGCCACCCCGAGCAAGGTCAGAGTGCCGGCAGTCAGTGCCAGCGCTCGCCTCCAGCCACGAGGCACTCTTCGGATTATGGAGCAGTTATGGTTCATCGTCAGATTCCAGGTTTTGATCAGACGGGCATGTCGTTAGGCAGCCCAGGATCGCTCTCGGCACGCGGTGCTTCATTGGCTTAGCTCCTGTTCCACCCAGGTTTGCGCGGTATCCAACAGGGTGACGGCAAGCGACGCGTTGTGGACGCCATAACTACCGTCATAGAGGACCAGGTAAAGATTGAACCGGGCCTTTTGGATGTTAACAGGGATGAGCGCCTGTTCGGTGGTGGATGGGCCGGAACCTCCCGGGGATAGAGTTCCGGGGTTCGTGTATTCCCACGCCCGGGTTCCGTAATTGGTTTGCAGCGAAGCAGGGGCTTTTGTCATCGCCCACAGGTCCAACGAGGCCTTGATGGTCTGAACCTCGTTGGAGATGGCTGCGGTGGTGAACTGAGCCAGTTCCTGAGGTAGAGGATGACAGGCGCGGCAGCCATCGAAAGATTGAACCTGGAAATTATGTCCCGTGGAAGCCGGCTGGGTCTCGCTGACGTAGTTGGTCGCTTGCATGTGACAACCGACACACTGATTTTTGATCAGAAGCGCATGTGAGGCAGGCTGGTTCGGCGCCATCCCTGAGGCCAACACGCCCACGGTGCCCAACAAGATATTGTACTGTGGCGAGTGATGCGGCGGCCGGCTCGAACTCGTCCACGAGGCACCGCGGTGATTGTGACATTGCGCACAAATGTTGATGTTCGGATCGTACTTGTCAGTAAACACGTCGGTGGTCGTGAGGAAATAATCGTTGGTCGAGGCAACTGGATTGAGCAATTGATGCGGATTGGCCGTCTTGCTGTGAGGCTCATGGCAGTTGATACACTGGATTCCCAGGTTGGCATCACCTACCGGCAGAGGCCTGCCTTCGATCAGGCTCCAGCGCGCCGACCCTGAATGGCAACGGCCGCAGCTATCGATTCGATTGGTGGGGTTCATGTCCTCGACCACGCTGGAGTGCAGACTGGACTTCCATTCTTCGAAAGTGGGCTGGTGCGACCCAGTGTGGCAGCCGCCGCAAACCTGCGCCGCGATCTCGACCCGGGGCCGGGCGGTGGGGTCGTCCGGGTTGGCCGCATGGTTACCCGCCGGGCCATGGCAGTTTTCGCATTGCACGCCGGCGAGCTGGGGCGTAGCTGCGGCGCTGCTGAATCCGCTCGGCACGCCGTAGCCCACCGTGTGGCACGGCAGGCAGTTCGCATTCGTATCCTGGTTGATTTGCTGCAGGGCAGAAAAGGCTTGAGCATGCCGGGTGTTCATCGCTGAATCATGAATCGTTTGGTGGCATTCGATACAGGCTTGCGAGCCGGCGAAATGGGGCGCGGGACCGAGGATCCGAAACAGCGCATTTGAAGTGGCGCCAGCCACCACGGCCCGGCGAGCAAGGTTGGTGCGAGCACCCAAAGCCACCCAGTTCGAATCGGTCAGGCTTGCTTTCTCAAAGAGTTGATAATACCCAGCGGGACCGTCCCACGTCACTGTCACGCCGTTGGTTCCAGGCACGATACCGATCAACACCGGTTGGCCCGGCAGGCCACCAGGCTGGGTGACGCTGAGATGCTGAACGCTCTGGCCTAAAAGCGATAACGCGGGTGCGAGATAAACCGCCAGGCTAAGTATTAGCCAAGTCACTTTACAATTGGCTATGTATTTAGATATATTCATAGTCTGCAAATGAAATAGGCAAGGCAATTTGCGGTTAGCAGAGCCCGCAACCGACGAGTCGTCGACCAACGAAAGGAGGCCTTCCAGGGGTCGGCCGCCGGGGGCCATCGCACAACACCGGGTGGCAGAGTGCTTTGCGAACTGGTTTCGGAGGCCAACATGCTCGCTGACGCTACTCGGAAACCCAACGGCCTAGCTTTCCAAATATTGGCGGATATTCACCTTCGATTGGTCTGCGCCTGGCAACGGGCAAGTTTTGCTTTCATCGGGAGCAGTCTTTTGGCACCGTGCAGCCGGGTTGGCAATCGTTGGCGCCAACCCGGAAGACACGCTGCATGAGACGAGTATCAATCACCCACCCTGGGTCCCCCACCAAAAGGGAGGACGGCAGCGTTCGCACGATGCTCCTCGTCGCGGTTTGCTTTTGCCTCGGACTGGCCGTGAGCGCGTTTTGGTTTCGCCCCCCATCCAAACCGGCCGCCCCGCCGGAGCCAACCTTTGAACTGTCCAACGCAAGCACAGGACTCCTGGGGCATCTGGAGACGCCGATCGCGATCCGCTTTTACTCTCTCCTCGATCCGAATGCGCCGCGAGGTCTGCATGAGTTTTCCGGGCGCGTGGATCAATTGCTCTCGGCCTATGAGCAACGGGCCAATGGTAAGATCCTGGTAACGCGGTACGATGCCCAGACAAATGCCAATCCAAATGCGGCGCTCGCAGACGGGATCAAGGAATTCAACCTGGACACCGGGGAAGGCTGCTATCTGGGACTGGCGCTTTCCTGCAAGGGTAGGAAGGAAGTGCTGGCGCAACTCTCGCCCGAGTGGGAGCCAGCGTTGGAGTCGGACGTGACGCGCGCACTGCTGCGTCTGGCCGAGGCAGATTTAAGCACCAGAACCAAAGTCAGCGCCAGCCCGACCGATGCGGCAGCAATTGAAGAGGTCAAACGAAGGGTTCCCGACATCGCTTCAGTCTCGTTGGAAGACGGCACTCGAACTTTGAGAGAAGCGTCATTGAAGGAGTTTGCTGCGGCGGTTAGCGAAATGCAGGTTCAGGTCCGGGAGACCCAGGCTCGATTTGAGCAAGCCCGGAGCAACGGAACGGCCGCCGACAAAGAATCCGCGCTGAAGCACCTCCAGGAAGTCCAGACCGCGCAGACAGAAAAGCTCAACCAGATCGCCGCCCGATCCCAAGCCCAGATCACCGCGTTCCAGCAGCTCAAGTCCCGCGCCAAGTGACTCGATGCGCACCCGAGCCCGGACCTGCGGTCGGCTTAGGACACGAGTGATCCGCAACCGGAACTCAACGTTCCGGGCGTCGGAAGCCGAGCGCAAGTCGGCGCTGCGGGCCCACGCAAGCGAGCCCACGAAAGACCGCCAAGCCGAGGGCTGACGCGATCCGTCTTAAATAGGGCCGGAGCTGATGACGTGTTTTGAAGCTAAATCCGGCATCTATGCAGCCGCGAAAACGCACAAGAAGCGCAACACGAAAGGGTTCCTCCACTGCAAGATAGGGTTGCGGCACGCGCCCAATTTGGTGCGTTCGAGAATTCCCCCTGGTGCTGATAAACGCCAGCACTGTGATGCCTTGTGCGCCTTATCGCGGCTGTGAAATGCCTCTTTCAGTTAGAAAACACGTCATCAGCTCCGGCCCTATTTAAGACGGATCGCGTCAGCCCTCGGCTTGGCGGTCTTTCGTGGGCTCGCTTG
>JANXQE010000294.1 GCA_025356925.1 Limisphaerales bacterium
TTTCTGGATCTGTTGCTGGAAAAAAACACCGACGCGGAATTGGTCGAGATCGTCCGCCAGGAAATGGGACGCATCGACGCCATCGTGAGCCGGATGCTGCGGTTCGCCGCCACCAACACCACGTCGCTCAAGGCTCTGCACCTGCACGAGGGTCTGGAGCATGCCCTGCGTCTCGTCCAGCCACAATTGACCGCGAAATCGATCTCGCTCGAGCGGGCATTCCGGGCCCATCCCGATGGCACCAAAGGCGACGAATATGAATTGCAGCAAGCCTTCGTCAATCTCCTCCTCAACGCCCTGGAAGCGATGACCGAACACGGAAAACTGAGGGTCGGCACCGAGACCGTCCTGGGACCCGACGGAGTGCGGAACCTGCGAGTGGTGATCGAGGATACTGGCGCGGGAATACGGCCCGAACATATGGATCGCCTGTTCGAGCCGTTTTTCACCACCAAAGCTTCCGGAACCGGGCTGGGCCTGGCGATTACACGGCGAATCATCGAGGAACACGGCGGGTCCATCTCCGTTGCCAGCCGGCTTGGGCAAGGCACGACGTTCACCGTCTTCCTGCCGCTCCTCCTCGAGAGCCCGGGCGCGCCAGTCGGAGTGTTCGCCACGGCCACGCTAGGAAACGTTAAGGGTTAGCACTACGCCTGAGCCGCGACGCGGCGGGCCTGGTTGACGTTAGCGGGGAGGATCGGGCACGATACGTTATGGCGCGCACTCTCACGCTCGGCATCCTGAGTGACGTTCATTACGCCAGCACGGCGGAACAGGCGCGCGGTGCTGACTATGAGAACGTCGGCATCCCCAACTCGCTCCTGCGGTTGGGCGTGCGGATGTACCGGCGATTCATTTGGCTGAACGAGCCGCTTCAGAAGAACTACTTGCTCGACCGGTTTATCGAACAAGCTGGGGTTCCGGACTACCTGATTGCCAATGGAGATTACTCCTGCGATTCAAGCTTTGTGGGACTCAGCGACGAGGCGTCGTGTCAGAGTGCGCGGGAATGTCTCGGCAAGCTGCGGGGCAAATTTGGCAATCGGCTGCGCGTTACCCTCGGCGATCACGAGCTGGGTAAAGTCAGCTTCTTCGGCGGGCGCGGCGGCATGAGGCTGGCCAGTTGGCGGCAGGCTCGAAATTCGCTGGATTTAGAGCCGTTCTGGCGGGTTGACATTGGCTGTTACGTCCTGTTCGGGGTGGTGTCGTCGCTCCTCGCGCTGCCGGTGTTCGAACCGGACACGCTGCCCGAGGAGCGGCCGGAATGGGAACGGCTGCGCGTTGCTCACCTCAAAGAAATCCGCGAAGCGTTCCGCGCCCTCAAATCAGACCGTCGCATCCTGCTCTTTTGTCATGACCCGACAGCGTTGCCGTTCCTTTGTGAGGAAGCTGAGGTGCGGGCCAGGTTGCCGCAACTCGAGCAGACCATCATCGGCCACCTCCATTCCGACCTGATTTTGTGGAAGAGCAGGTGGCTCGCGGGCATGCCGCGAATCACCTTCCTCGGGCATACAGCCAAGCGCCTGAGCAGCGCGCTGCGCCGCGGCGAACATTGGAAACCTTTTCGAGTTCGGCTGTGCCCGAGTCTGGCGGGCATCGAGCTCCTGAAGGACGGTGGTTACCTGAGCGCCGAATTGGATCCAGACGGCCGCCAACCGATCCGATTCCATCGACATCGCCTGCCACGCTAACCCATGTCCGGTCCCGAACGTCAATTCTCAAGCGAGTTGGCGGCTCGAGCTTAAACCAATTCTGGCTCTTCCATTTCTGTGGGTGCGGACACCAGCGGTGTTCCGTCCGGAGCCTCAGGGTACTCGAAGACCTTTCCCTCGTAATTTCGAATCACAACCCGATCGGCATTGCGGCTCAAAACATAATCCGGGTTGATCGGCACTTTGCCGCCACCACCCGGGGCATCGATGACGTACTGCGGAACGGCGTACCCGGTCGTGTGGCCGCGAAGGCTGTCCATGATTTTCAGACCGGTTCGGACGCTGGCGCGCAAGTGAGCTGAACCCGCGATCAGGTCACATTGATAAATATAATAAGGCTTTACGCGGCACATCAGCAGCTTCTGCACATGGGCCTTCATGATCTCTGGGCGGTCGTTTACATGTCGAAGCAGCACCGACTGGTTTCCCAGCGGAACCCCGGCATCGGCCAAGCGTCCGAGGGCCTCGCGGACCTCGGTTGTCAGTTCACGCGGATGGTTGGAGTGGATGCTAACGAACAAAGGATGATGCTTTTTCAACACGTCACACAGTCCGGGAGTGATGCGCTGCGGCAAAAAGACCGGAATGCGCGTTCCAATCCGGAGAAACTCCACGTGGGGGATGTCCCGGAGCCGGCTCAAAAGATGCTCCAGTTTTTCGTCGCTGAAAAGCAGCGGATCGCCGCCGCTGAGCAGCACATCGCGAATGGCTGGATTGCGCCGGATATAATCGATCTGGCGATCAAACTCGGGATGGAAATCGTAGCCGGTCGCGTTGCTCACCAGGCGCGAGCGGGTGCAGTAGCGGCAATACGCGGCGCAGCGGTCCGTAACCAGAAAAAGCACCCGGTCAGGGTAACGGTGCACTAAACCAGGCACCGGCGAGTGCGCATCCTCACCGCAGGGATCAGTCATCTCCCACGAAGCAGTATGCGTTTCCTCGATTCGTGGAATCACCTGCCATCGAATCGGGCAAAGCTCGTCGGCTGGATCGATCAGGTTAAAAAAATAGGGCGTAATGGCCAGGGCCAGCTTGTGGTTGGCCAGCGCCGTGCCAGAAAATTCCTCGGGCGTCAGCGTCGGCATCAACCGTTGGAGTTGCTCGACTGAAGTAATCCGATGTTTGAGTTGCCAATGCCAATCGTTCCAGTCTGAATC
>JANXQE010000295.1 GCA_025356925.1 Limisphaerales bacterium
GCCCTCTCCCCCGGGGAGAGGGAGCAGCCTTGCGGCGTGAGCGGAAAATTCGCACGGCGTCATGTTCTCGCAGCGGGCAGCGAGTGTTTCACCCTCTCCTGGGGGAGAGGGCCGGGGTGAGGGCGGGCCTAAAACTAAACTCAAACAAGGGATCAACCAATGGCGCCGCAAACCTACTTGGGTGCGAGAAGTTTTTGGAATTCAGGAGTGGCGCGGATGGACGCGAAGCGGACCTCTTGACGTGCGTTAACGGAAAGGTCCGAAGCTTTCGGATCGCGCTGGAGCCGCTGGGCGTTAAGATCCAGGCACCGGCTCAGAGCGGGCAGGGCCTCGGCAATCTTGCCCAGATGAGCCTTCATCGCGGCAAGGTCATACCACGCTTCCGGGCTGTCCGGTGAAAGCTTGGTGAGTTTTTCGAGCGCGGTCTCCAATTTAGGAAAGTCACCGAGCTGATTGTAGATCTGAGCCGCGTGGACCACCGCGTTAGGGACCAGAGCCGGGTTGCCCAGCGCGCCGTCCAGAAGCTGCTCGGCTCGGCCGGTCTGTTGCATTTGGGCGTAAACACCGGCCAACTGAACGGCCGCCTGGAAATTACTGGGATTTTTGCGCACCTCTTCTTCCATGGTTTGAAGGTCGTTTCGGGGCGGCATGGGCTGCATGGAGGACATCTGGGTTTTGATGCTCTGCAGATTAGCGACCAAGCCAGTCACCTGCGAGTTGTACGGGTCGAGCTTGAGGCAAGTTTGGGCCAGCAGCAGCGCATCATCGACGCGGTTTAACGGCAGCAACAGATTGACATAGCGAAACAGGGCTTCGGGGCTGTACGGACAGAAGGCGAACGCCTGTCGGAAGGTGAACTCGGCTTCTTTAAGCACCTGTTGGAATTCAGCTTCAGATTTGGGGCGGTATTGCGGGGGCGACTGCGGGCTCAGGCGCCAGGCATAAATTCCGCCGATGGAGCTGCGGAGCTTGGAGAAGGCTTTTTGGGCATCATCATCGTGGATGAACTTGCGATCCCCGGTAAACCCGTTGAAATCGTGCCGCAGGTAGATTTTTTCGATCCACTCACAAATCTGTTTGATGGATGTATCGTAATCGATGATGTCACCGGTCAGCCGGGTGGAGTATTGCTTCCAAAACCGATGGTCCCGCTGCAGGACGTCGTCGCCCAGAGAAGGCAACGGCTGCCGGTTGATCTTCATGATCACTCCATAGGGCGTCAGGTGCGGATACATCCAGTCCAAGGGGAAACTCTCTTCGACAAAGAATTCGTTCTTGGGGTTATGATCGAACATGACCTTGGTGAGCAGGCCATTAATGGCCATCACGGCAACCTGGCCGGCGACAGTCACCCGGTTTTCGACCACGCGGACGTCCTCACCAGGCCGGATTTGTTTGGGCTCATTGGGAAACTGGAGGTCGTGCTGAAGCCGGCGCTGGGCTTCGGTCAAGTACTCGTTGAAGCAGCGCTGCGAATCTTCAGGAGTGGCAATGTACATCTCTCGATCCGGGTAGACCCCGCCGAGGCTATTGGTGATTTCCTTCGGATACGCCGCTTCCAGCAACAAACGATTCAGTCGAACACGGGTGTGACTTTGAGGGTTTTCCTTGATGAAATCCTGAAGGTATTCGGAAATCGGCACCGGTTTGAAACGTTCCGGCTCATAGAGCGGGCTGATTCTCGAAAGCTCGGCGATTTGCCTGGCGAGCTCGTCCTGCTTGTGGCGCAAGGCTTCCGAAGTACTACCGTCGGCGACTTTCTGATCGACCTCGCTCTTTTCCTGCTGCACCGCGAGCAGACGTTTACGGGTTTGCAACTCGCGATCCAGCAAGACGTTCAGGTCTTGCGACAGGTGAGTACGCAACGCTTCCTGGCTGCCGGGAGATTGGAGGAGTTGGCGAGTCTCAGCCGTCAGGCTGTCGTAAACGAACTTTGAGAGCAGATCCTGGCCTGGGCTGGGCCGAAGTTTGGCGGCAAACGCGGGCAGGTCGAGGAAGTCCTTCCCGGTAAACCAGGAGGTGTAGGTGCGGCGGTTTTTCTCGATCCGATCACCATTATTTTCGAATACGGTATCCAGCGGAGAGACCAGCCGGGCCAGGAAATTCGTTTGGTAGCCTTGCTCCCTCTCTTTATCTGACCGGAAGAGCTCTTGGAAGAAGGGCGGATCGATTTCCTTGCTCCGGTTATAATGCGCCCGGATATAGTTCAAGTAAGTGCCATCGGCCAGGGCGTTCTGGGTGATAATATAGACATCCCGCCGGTCAAACTTCTGATCTTCTTTGGGCTGACAATCGTGGGGGGTAAAGCTCTCACAGAAGATCATGTAAGTGGGGCAAAAACGACCCGGATCCGTGCCGCCGTAAAGAATGGCGTCCTTGGTCATTTCAGGGTAGAGCGGCTTGCCATCAGTAGCTTGGAACGGCGGAGTAAACATGTCGTGCCCGAACCAATAACCGAACATGTGGCCGTGCTGATTGCTGCCATAAAAGTGGGCGAACCCGGAGTAAAGGGGCATGGCCAGGAACAGCCCCAGGGTGATCAGGACCGGTCCACGGCGCTGGTAAAAAAGCAAGGCGATCACGAAAACTACCGGCACGATGACGAGCACGAGATTGCCGACCACGGGCAGGCCGAAGCGGTTCTTGGCGAATGCCAGCCCGATGTAATGGGGCAACTCCGCGAACGCGATGTCGCCCGCCGGTCCAAAAAACAACCGGCCCGTCGCAGTCCAGAGACAGACGACGCCCAGTACGGCCGCCACCACCCCTCCGATCAAGCCCCAGAGGCGAAAGCCGGCGTAGTGCGTCGCCATGAATGTGACCGTCAGAGCGAGTCCATAACCGATGAGGGCCGCGACGATCGTGTGGGAGTTACAAAAGAAGACCTTGACCAGATCGGAGGTTGCGCGGTCGGGGGTCGGGTTGAGCAGGATGACCAGGAGGACGCCGAGGCAAAGATAAATCGCGCTCAGGCCGATGATCCAGGCGCGTTCACGTTTCTGCATTTTCCGGTAAAATACGAACGGCACGAGGGCCATGAACATGTAAACCCAGGTAAACTCGTCCGCCACTCCGCTGACGAGCATGCCAAGTTGGCTGACAAAGCGCCCCGGCTCCGTGACCAGGTTGGTCGGATTCGGCTGTTCGTACTGGCCGCGGCTAAGGGCGTGCCAGAAACCTTCCACCGTGCGCGGGTAGCCCCATTGCATCGGGGGGTTGGTCATTCCCGAAACCGGCATGTACAGATAGAATGAGACACCCAGCAACCACAGACCGCCCAGGATGACAACCGGAAGCCATTCGCTCAACAACCCCTTGGTGCGAATCGTCAGCCAGATGCAGGCCAAGAGCGACCCCACGCCGATCGCATTGAAGAGAAAAAACAGCCCGGGCTTTTCCTCGATGTTCGAGAACACCTGGTGACCCGTGAGCGGGGGTATCAGGTAATAGGTCAGGTACAGGATGAAATCGAAAAAGAACACGTCGCGCCCCAGCCGTTGATTGGCCGCGGCAATCGCCACCTGAACCCCGATCCCCGCCACGATCAGGCTCTGGTGCGTGGTAAAGCAAATGCCAAAAACGAAGAGGGCCCAGTATAGATAGCGGTATTGATGGGGCGCGTAAAACCAGCGCAGCATGCAGAGCAAGACGATGAGAAACCAGGGCACGCTCGATACGGCGATCCGGTTCACGGCGACGGATTCGCGCCACATGAAACCGTCCAGGCCCAACAACAAGCCGGCGACACCGCCGCAGACCATGCAGATAGCATTCTCCCACTTGCCAGTCAGGCCCTTGAAGTCCTCGATGCTCTCAATGAACATGCTGCTGCCGCGCGAAACCATCAGGCTGAGCAGACCACAAGCCAGCGCACCCAGAAAGGCTTCAGCCAGCGCCACGCGCCATGCCGGGTTCCCCCAAGGAACCAGGACCGTCCACAGCCAGCTATAAATGGTCCAAACCGGGTAGCCCGGAGGGTGAGGAATGCCGGCGTAAAATGACCCGGTAACCAATTCCCCCGAATCCTCCAGCGTCAATTCGGGTGCTAAGGTCAGAAAATAGACCACCCAAATGATACCGAAAGTAATCAGCAATGTTAACCAATCGATCCGCCGGAACAGCGGGGCCACGCTGGTCGGCGGGGCCACCGCCGCTGCGGGAGCCACTTTTGAGCCTTTTTGCCCCGCGCGGCCGTCCCGTTCGGGCAGTTTCATTTGTGCCATACGTGAATAACCTGAATGTACCAAAGAGACACCATACCCAGCCTTATTCGTCTAAAGCCAGTCGATTTTTTTTGACTTGGAAGGAACGCTGCCAGTGGGAGCGGTGGAATTCTAACGTGAACCGCGAGCCAATCGAGCATCGGCTGGAGGAGTGGTCGGCGGACCAGGAAGGGTCACAGCGCGGAGGAGCGAAGACATGAACGATGGGCTAGCTATGGCCGACAAGCTTGATCTCCGCGTCGTTCGGAACTTGAATGCCCGCGGCCTCCAGCTTCGTGTAGTTCAAAATCACGGGAGCGAGGATCATGCCTGGCAAGCCAAGCAGCCTTTCGCCGACAAGCAGGGCTAGCAGCGTGAGCCAGACCGGATTATGGATGCGCCAACCAACGATCTTGCTGTTGAGCAAATATTCCAGTTTGTGGATCGCCACCAGGAAGATCAGAGCGAGCAAGGCCATCTTCGGCGAGACCGTGAATCCGATGCCGACAACAATAGTGTTGCTGACGAGATTTCCCACGACGGGGAGCAAACCGCAAAGGAAGGTCACGCCAACAACAACGACGCCATAGGGCAAATGAACCGCCAAAACGAAGACGGCGGTCAACACTGTGTTGATGGCCGAGATCAGGATTTGCGCCCCCATCACAGTAACAAAGCTTTGATAAAGGACGGCAAAGCGGCGCGCCAGGGCCGCGCAGCATTGTGAGTAAAGGTTGTGGTTCGGTCCGGGCGGCCCGGTTTCAAATCGCGGGTCAAGAAACACGCTGATGGCCACCACACAACCGAGCAACAGGAATAGAACGTGAGCGGTGGCGCCACGCGCGAATTTGGCGAAACTGCCCAGATACCGAACCTCGTTTTTCACGGTATCGAACGCCAGGTCTTTCAAGCTATCATAGTCAGTGAAAGGCAATTGGATCCCATTGCGTTGCGCCGTGTCGATAATCGAGGGAATAGCTTTGTCAGCGATTTCCGGCAGGGCCTGGACGGTTTGGTGAATAAAATACCCGAGGGCGTAAGCCATTCCGGAGAGGAACACCAGAAAGATGGCGACGGCCAACCACTTGCCGCCGCGTTTCGGCAAGGTGAGGCAGGTCAAAGCAAGATACGTAAATAACGCCGCGACCAGCGGCATGGCCAGACGAAGCGAGATCATGAGGACCAGCAGCCCCACCATGAACAGGAAGGAAAATCGCGTGGGGAGGCTACTGGGTTGGATGGATTGTTCGAGGTCCGCCATGGCACGTCTTTATATATCGGCCACCGGATGGAAACAAGTCTCTGGACGCACAGGAGGGCTGGGCCGGGATGGCTTCGCCCGAGTAGACTGTGGGTCACGAATCCCGGCCTGCGAGGACGAGCCGCCCCATTGGTGCGAGTCGGTGGAACTTGACCTGAAACCTCAAGGCTTTACAGTTCAGCGACTCGAACGCGCTGGTTAAACATTTTATGACGGCTCACACAGGTGCAAGCAGTCCGCGAACGACGGACCTCGCCCATGAATCGGCGATTAAGGACGCGTCCGAGGTTTTGCAGGGCTTGGGCACTTCGCCGGCCGGGCTAACCGAGGAGGAGGTTGCCCGCCGGCTGGTTGAGTTCGGCCCGAACGAAGTTGGGCGCGAGAAGCACGAAGGCTGGCCGCAGCGCCTTTACCTGGCCAGCCGAAACCCGTTGGTAATCCTGCTGACAGTGCTGGCCATCCTGTCTTTCGCCACGGCCGATTTTAGCGCCGGCACGGTGATGTTGCTCATGGTGGTCTTGGGAGTGTCGCTCCGGTTTGTTCAGGAAACGCGCGCCGACACAGCCGCCGCCAAACTCAAAGCGATGATCAGCGTCACGGCCACGGTCGTCCGCGACGGCCAGACCCGGGAGATCACGCTGCAACAACTGGTTCCCGGCGACATCATCAAGCTATCGGCGGGCGACATGATCCCGGGCGATGTCCGGCTGCTGTCAGCCAAGGACCTGTTCGTGATCCAGGCGACGTTGACGGGAGAATCGATGCCAGTGGAAAAGACCGAGGCGCGCGATTTGCGCCAGAACGTTTCGCCGCTCGAACACACGAACATCTGTTTCCTGGGCACCAGCGTCGAGACCGGCACGGCGCTGGCCGTGATTGTGGCTACCGGCGCGCAGACGTATTTCGGCAGGATCGCCCGCTCCCTCGCGGGCCAGCAGGTGGAAACCGCGTTTGATCGGGGGGTCAAAAAATTTACCTGGCTGATGATTCAGTTCATGGCGGTTATGGTGCCGTTGGTCTTCGTCATCAACGGCCTGACCAAGCATGACTGGAAGGAAGCCTTTTTCTTTTCGCTGGCGGTCGCCGTTGGCCTCACACCCGAAATGCTGCCGATGATCGTGTCGGTGTGCCTGTCCAAAGGCGCCCTGGCGATGTCGAAAAAGAAGGTCATCGTCAAGCGGTTGAACTCAATTCAAAATTTCGGCGCCATGGATGTGCTGTGCACGGACAAGACGGGCACCCTGACGATGGATCACGTCATTCTCGAGATTTACTGCGACGTCTTCAAGAGCGAGAGCCAGACCGTGTTGCAGGACGCCTACCTGATTAGCCATTTTCAAACCGGCCTCAAAAATATCCTGGATCGGGCGGTGCTGCACCACGAGGAGTTGCATGGGAAATTGTCCCTGGATAAATTCAGCAAGGTCGACGAGATCCCCTTCGATTTCACGCGCCGGATGATGTCGGTCGTGGTGGAGGGTCCGGACGGCAAGCGGGAGCTGTTAACCAAAGGCGCGCCGGAAGCCGTGTTTAGCAAATGCACGCACTTCGAGAGCGACGGCGAGACCTTCCCAATGGAACCAATCCTGGTCGGAGATCTCATCGAGCAGGTGAATGACCTGAGCGAAGACGGCTTCCGCGTGCTGGCCGTGGCTACCCGGAAGGTGGAAAAGCAAGCCGCCTACTCCAAGGCCGACGAAGCGCAACTGGTGCTGACGGGCTACCTCGCCTTCCTGGACCCGCCTAAAGACTCGGCGGCCAAGGCGATTACCGTGCTGCGCCAACATGGGATCACCGTCAAAGTGCTGACCGGCGACAACGACCTGGTCACGCGCAAGGTCTGCACCGAAGTAGGGATCAACGCCAAAAAAATCGTCCTCGGAAACCAGGTTGAGCTGATGTCGGACCCCCAACTAGCCGAGGCGGTGGAGGGCACCGATGTTTTTGCGCGGCTTTCCCCTGCGCACAAGCAACGCATCGTCAAGGCTCTCCAAAGCAACGGCCATGTGCTGGGGTTCATGGGCGACGGCATCAACGATGCCCCGGCACTCCGCGCCGCCGATGTCGGGATCTCGGTCGATAACGCGGTGGATATCGCGAAGGAGTCAGCCGACGTGATCCTGTTGGAGAAAAGCCTGATGGTCCTGGAGGAAGGCGTGCTCGAAGGCCGCAAAGTGTTCGTCAATATCCTGAAGTACATCCGCATGGGCGCCAGCTCAAATTTTGGCAACATGTTTAGCGTGATCGGCGCCAGCGCCTGGCTGCCGTACGTGCCGATGGCTCCCATCCAGGTGCTCGCCAACAATCTGCTTTACGACTTTTCCCAGGTACCGATCCCCACCGATAACGTGGGGGCCCAGCAGATTGCCAAACCAAAGCCGTGGAACATGGGGGAGATCGCAAAGTTTATTGTGTTCATCGGGCCGATCAGCTCCATCTTCGAC
>JANXQE010000304.1 GCA_025356925.1 Limisphaerales bacterium
GCTGAGGGGCGCCAGAGGTACTGTTCCAGGTGCGCGCCGAAGGAACGCAGAACTTGATTGGCGGACCAAAAGGCTGTCTGGTGGGCGCGGAGCTGAAGCTGCTCACCTGGCCGACAAGCTCCGGGAAAATGGCCTTGCCACAGTCCGCGTCCTGTCTGCTCGTTACGCCGAACTGGACGGCAGCAGGCCGGTTGTCGCCTCCATAACCATCATGCCGATCCCGAAGCACTGACCATAATCAGTCTCGCCGCTCTCGTCGATAATTTGGCGGATGCTCGGTTATCCCAATGTTGTGGCGACTGTGGTTGTCCGGTTGTGAGTTAAGGGCCGAGCCGGAGGCGGAAAAACCGGTGGCTTGAGAGATTAAGCCCAGGACCTGCGAAATCAACAGGCATCAAGGCGGGTGAATTTGTTTGAAGGTCAGTCCATCGTTTCAAGTCATTTGAAGCTTCAAGAATGTAATCTGGACCGGCTGTACCAGTCAAAATGAAGTGAAGTTGTCCGCCTTCCAGTGAAGGGCTTATGGATGCTGGCTGAAGTGTGTTCACGGACACCGAGAACGTCTTGGTATCACTCAGCGGTGGAGTATTGTTGTCTGCAACACGAATGATTACCTCGTTTGTTGTACCAGCGGAACTGACCGGTGGTCGCCAGGCAAAAACGCCTGTTTGTGAATTAATTGCCGCTCCCGGCGGAGCAAGGTCCAGACTGAACGTTAATTGAACGTTGGAATACACGTCGACCACGGAGTTGGCAAACGTCACGGTTTGACCAACGTTAACTGCGTAGTCGTCCGGCTGCGTGAGCACGGGCGGAACGGTCTCGACGACGCTCAACTTCGCTTCCCGACTGAGAGTTGCGCCAACGCGGTTGGAAACCAACAGCGTGTAGCCGCCAGCGTTCGCGGGCTCCACCGAAGCGATGCTATAGTTCTCGTTTGTAGCACCCGGTATGTCATCTCCATTTTGCCGCCACTGATAATTCATCGATTGCAGCCCAACCGCCTTGGCATTGAGTGTGGCCAGCCCTCCTGCCGCGACCGAGCTGTCCCACGGTTGAACCGTCACATGGGGCGAGCCATTTCGCAGCAACGCAAGGCTCTGGCTTTGTGCCCCCGTAACCGCGACCACGCCAGAGAGACCTGCTGGAACGGTGTTGAGACCGTTTGTGCCCCACGCCACGACCGTCCCATCACCAAGAAGTGCGAGCCCGTGATCGCCCTTGGCCGAAATTGCCACCACATTGGTCAGGTTAGAGGGCAAAGCACCAATCAGCAGGTTTGGGTCGAAAGGAGGCTTTGCGAGCCAACCTTCAACGGTGCCGTCTGATTTTAACGCCAATGTCCCGAACTGGCCGGAAGAGACGGCAACAACGTTCGTGAGATCGGCTGGAACGGGCGTAAACTCACCTCCGCCATCATCCCACGCAACGACGGTCCCGTCAACGGCCACGGCGTTGGTCAAATCGACAGGAACGGGCACGCTGGTTGGCCACATTGTACCCCAGGTAACCACTGTGCCATCAGCTCGAAGCGCAAGGGCATGGCTGGATCCCGCGGCGATGGCCACAATGTTGGTCGCATGGGCTGGAACATCCAATTCGTGGAAAATATTCGCACCCCAGGCGACTACCGTGCCATCGGCGTTTAGCGCTACGTCAAAGGCATCCCCACCAGCAATCGCGGCGACATTGGTTAGATTAGCGGGAATGTTCGAGCGTTCGTCCGGCAGTCCGTTTTCCCAGGTGATGATTGCCACGATGGCCACTGACACCGGATTGCTGGTGATCGCTCCGCTTTGGTTGCTGACAGTGACCGAGTAAGTGCCTGACTGTGCTGGCTCCGCATTGCTCAGAGTTAGAGTCGCCCCTGTTGCGCCGAGCATATTGGTTCTGTTAAATTGCCACTGGTAAGAAACTGGCGTCGTACCACGCGCCAACACCGAAAGGCTTGCGTCGTAACCAATCCCGAGGGAGCAACCAAGAGGTTGGGACAGAATCTCAAGTGGGTTCTGGTTAACGATGATTTGAATTGTTTTGCAAAAGGTCGAGGTGCCATCACTGACACAGATTGTAACAGGGTTTGTGCTCGGTGCCTGGGATCCGCTTGGTGTCCACGAAAACAAACCCGTTGGAGTCATCGTGGCACCAAGTGGCGCACCCCCTGATAAACTGAAAGTGAGCGAGGTTGTTGGAGGCTCATAGGGATCGCTGACCACAACCTGCTGCGAAAATGCGACGTCACCGGTAAGCGTCCAGGAGTCTGGAATCTCCAAAATGGGAGCCTGGTTTGAAACCAGGGCCACTACACTAAAGATGTTCCTCCTGCTCAACGGTGGCATGCCACTTTCAGTTACCTGGGTCGTGAAGAAGTTCGTGCTCGGCTCTTGATCCGGAAGAGGAGTCCACCGAATGATGCCGTTAGAATCTATCGTCGCTCCCGCAGGGGCAAAAAGCAACTCATACGTAAGAGTTACGGGAGGGCCGTCGGAATCAGTAACTGTGTTGGTGATAACCAACTGCACCTGGCCGAAGATTGTTCGATCGGGTTGGGTTGGCAACACCGGCTGTATGGTATTCAGTGGATACACAACGATCTCGATTGATTGGGACACGCTGTTCAGAGAATCGCTGACCCAGATGGTTACCAGATTCGTGCTGGGCGCCTGGTCCGGGCTAGGCGTCCACGAGAATAGCCCGCCTGGACTGATGGAAGCCCCTGAGGGAGCGCCTGCTCCCAGCGTAAACGTTAGCGAATTTACGGGATTGTCTGGGTCCGTGGCAAGAACCTGCTCGGAGAACGGCGTGTCCGCGACCAATGTCCAGGAGGCGGGCAAATCGAGAACGGGAGGTTGATTCGTGGCGAGAACGACCACGAGAAAGGTATTTGTGGCCGCTGCTGGTGGGAGGGCGTTGTCCGTTA
>JANXQE010000305.1 GCA_025356925.1 Limisphaerales bacterium
CCGATTCGCCCGCAAGGTCGGCTTTACCTCCATCCCGGACCTTGCTGCGCTTCATCCTGCCGTAGCCCACGGCTGGCGGATCTCGGCTTCAAACGATGATATTTCATAGCACTACAACAATACTCGTCGGCCCTCTCAACGACCAACCCCGCAGAACCGCCCCGGAGGCCCATGTCCCGAGCCCCAAACCCAAGACAATGGGTGGTCGGGTAAGGAGATGACCTTGCGGTCACCTCCTCCCCTCAGAACCGGACGTGAGACTTTCGCCTCATCCGGCTCAAGCCGCTACAAAGCCCCGCGTGAGCGGAGCCGGTTTCACAACGGTTTAATCCCTGCTCGTTGGCGGGTGATGCCAAACTTCTTGTGGAATGCACGTTCCACGAAGTAAGGCGAAGGTCGGCTCGTCCTCCGTTTCCCAAAAAAGAAGTGCGGGATGGTCGCGCAACGTCTCGATGACTTGACGCATCCGAGCCTCGGCTTCGGAACGATTTGTGGCCGGCAACGAGCCGAGCGCACTCCAACCCCAGAGACCGAGCGTCTGGGCTTCATCGTGAGCGGCACGCGTAGCGCTGCGATGGATCAGATTGAACCCGGCCTCGCTCGCTTGGCGCAACGCTCCCTTATGCTTCGGCGCTTGGTAGAGACCGAGAATGAACTCGCGTTGGCTCCCGATACACAACATGCCGTCATGATCGATGCGAATCGCTCTGGCCGAAGAAGCGAACGCGCTCTGTAGGAACGGCATTGCTGCCGTAGCCAGGCCGGTTGTTTGGAGAAATTGCCTACGGTTCATGGTTGGCACATCATGCACATTACGGGGTAGGTCGCTCGCGGATATTCCGCTTCGCTTTTTCGAGGCATTCATCCTAGTGATGGCGAATTAGTGTTCGATGGTTGGCGCCGCGACATCACGTTAGATGGGCTGACGCGGAGGGCGTCATTGCCTTGGCGCATGCAACGAGCGAGCGTGGGCACGGCGAACAGCATTTGCGCACAGGCGGCAGCGATGATCAAAACAGCGATTGCCGGCGCTTGACAGGCAAGACCGCCAGAATTCCTCGAGCAGAGGCCACGTTTCCTGGCACCGAATACAGGTCCTCGGTATGAGCGGCGCTCCGTTATTGAGATAATCAGCGCGAAGCCGGGAGATCTGGTTTGCCAGTCTTACGGTTTTTGGGTTTGCGCGGCTCGGACCCTCAACCGTCGGTTTCCGCTCTGAGAAGCAGCGACGACACTTATAAGAGTAGTAGGTTTTGTCTTTCCCGGAGTTTCGGAAGGCGGGGAAGAATTCCGCAGCCAGGGGTCTGCCGACCAAACACTGCTCACAGACGCGTTGCGGTGCGTTTGGATTCTGGAGCTGAAGCTCTCTGCTTCGGCGCTCGAAATCGAGACACCGCTGCCGTCTCCTGGTCTGGAAGGTCTGTTTGAGTTTGCTGGACAGTTCCTTGCGGTATTGGGGTAGCTTAAACTTGGCCAGCGGGAGTGCCACGCTTTGGGCCCAGGTGCGGTGAATTCCAAGCTTATGCAAGCGGTGGCGGACCATGCCTTCGGAGAGCTCCCATTTTTGGGCGATGTACCAGGTTGGATAGGTTCTCCCGTACTTGAGTAGGTAGGGGATCAACGCGGCGCCATGCTGTTTCTCGACATTAATAGAGCGGCGGCGGCCGAGAGAAACTCTTTTCGACGCTTCGGGATTTACGAGGCATAGGCGATGAGCCTGGCGAGCGATTCCATATACGGAGCGCACGGTTTCACCTGGGTCTGAGAAGTGGCCCTGGCGCTTAATACGAATGGGTCCAAGGCCTTGTTTCGTCAGTTGGCGCAGGAGATTCTGTTCGGGATCGGTCCAGGGAACGCCAGGCATACTAATCGCTTACTCGGGTTCTGTTTTATCGGTAACGTTCAATGGACGCAGGTCGACGAGTGCGACTTGCATGTCATTCCACTGGTCATGAAGATAGGACGATCAGCAGACTGGCTTTGTTCATTCCTGGAACTTGGCAACGCGCGGCGCGGCAGAAATCGCAGAGAGTCAAGTGACCAGCCACACCGGCTCGTTGGTAACGAGCAGCCTTGTAGTGCGGAAATTCGTTTGGGAAGGAGAAATCTGGCTGTTGGGCTGAGAACTGGCCCTCCCTACACTCGGATCTACTGGTTTCCCAGCGGAGGGGTGGCCGCTAACCAGGCTTCAAAAACAGCGACAGATAATCGGCATGTTTGACCAGCCGATCCGAGTCTTGGAAGCCGCTATGCAGTTCCTTGTCCTGGACGGCTTTGAGCAAAGCGCTGCGGAAAACCTCGATCACTTTCCAGTGATGGAGGTCTTTGTCAGAGAATTGCAGCTCGGATTTTGCCACGTCGCTTCAATAAAGCGTACGCCAAAGAATTTGTACAAATCATGAATCTTGCCGGTTAGCGCGGAATTGATACGATGAACGAAATGATCCAGTCGGCTAAAGTGGCGATGCCAGGGCCTTCAAAGCGTTACACCGATCCGATTTTGAAATCATGAACGTTAAGCGAACTACATCGAAATCGGCTCACTGGCTCATTTTAATTTACTCGCTGATTGCGGGTGCGGTCGTCTATCCGACCCGGGCTGACGTACTGACGCTCCACACGCGTTCACGAGCAGACACCGCCAAAGGGAGCGGCGAATGGCGAACCACCGAATCCACAGTCCAATGGGAAGCTGGAAAAACGGCGATTGTCATTTGCGACATGTGGAACCAGCACTGGTGCCAGGGCGCCACGGCGCGGGTGGCGGAAATGGCGCCGCGGATGAACCAAGTCATCCAGGCCGCGCGACAGCGCGGGGTGCTCATTATTCATTGTCCAAGCGACACGATGAAGTATTACGAGAACACTCCCCAGCGCAAACTGGCCCAAGCCGCGCCAAAGGTGACACCCCCGGTTCCCCTGCAAGGCTGGGTCGGGATGGACAGTCAGCGCGAGGGCCAGTTGCCGATTGACGACTCTGATGGCGGTTGCGACGACGAGCCGCAATGCAAAACCGGAAGTCCATGGAGGCACGAGATTGACACGCTGAAAGTCGAGGACGGTGACGCCATCACCGATACCGCGGAAGCCTATTACCTGATGGAACAGCGTGGCATAGAGAACGTCATCGTCATGGGCGTGCATGGCAATATGTGCGTGCTCGGCCGACCCTTTGCAATCCGCCAGATGGTGGCCCAGGGAAAAAACGTCGTGTTGATGCGCGATATGATTGACACAATGTATAATTCCCGCAAAGCGCCGTACGTAAACCATTTCGCCGGGACGGATTTACTTGTCGAGCACATCGAGAAGCATTGGTGTCCTTCCATCACCAGCGTGGATTTTTTGGGCGGAGAGCCGTTTCGTTTCCGGGCTGACAAACGCCCGCGCATCGTCTTTGTAATCGGCGAAAATGAATATCACACCTGGGAAACGCTGCCTGAATTCGCCCGCAACGAATTGGAATGGCGCGGATACAACTGTTCGTGGGTAGCCGCCAGCCCTGAGGTGAACAACAATGTTTTCAGCAATTTCAACGTCATCAAGGATGCCGATCTGCTGGTCATCAGCGCGCGGCGGAGGACTCCGCCAAAGGAAATGATGGCGCTCATCCGCGCTCACCTGTACGCCGGCAAACCACTCGTCGGGATCAGGACCGCCAGCCATGCCTTCGCGGCCAACCCGGTGGACGCGC
>JANXQE010000325.1 GCA_025356925.1 Limisphaerales bacterium
GTCTTGTCCCGGAGCGATGAAGCCGACCGGCTGAGCATCTGGGCAGCGACCACCGTGGCAGAGAAAGAGTGGCTGCTGCGTCCGTTAAGGACTGCCAGGAACCGCCGTACGCGGACCCGCATGTACGGTGGTGTGGGAGCCGGGAGGGGCAACCCTCCGGGCGACCCGATTAGATTTTGGGTTTCCTTTTTGGACGTTGGCGATCCCGATAATTCTCCATTGAATCAATCACATAGTAATTGTCGACACTTTCCCAGGCGACACAGGATCTCGCACCAACTGCCCAATGTCTTGAGGGCCCCTTCGGAACGATGCCAACAAGGAACAGCCGGCCAGCCTGTGTCTCGAATGTCGGGCTATGCATGGCCACACTTGAGCCGCCGGCTAAATACAAGGCCACTACCTTATCGGAGAAGTTGGGGAATTTTGGTTTCTTCATCGTGGTTAATTAATCTAACGTTTTCCTGAGCGACCGCCTCTAAAACCGGGTGTTCGAGCGTGAACGGCACGTCGAAACTGCAATCCGACACCGAGCGCAGAAGCGCGGAGGCAGTTCGGCTCCAGGAAATAGTCAGCCTGCAGCTTACTGCGCCAGGGAGTCACGGCTTCCAATCGCCGTCAGCCGAACCATCCGGACTGGCGAGCACAACCTTGTAACCGTCAGGATCACGCAACCAGAACTCCCAATGATTGGGACCGCCATCACCATTCGGTGGATTCCGATGACGCGGCATGATAACCTCAACTCCCATTGTCGAGGCACGTGCGATCGCGGCATCGATATCGTCGATCTCGAACCAGAGTAGCACGCCATTGCCGGGAGGCTTGTCGTTCGGATCGCCGATACGCCCGTGATGATGCTCTACCTGCCAGTTGTGCAGCTGCAATACCAACTTCCCAGAGATGACAAGGCGCTCGTAGTTCGGCCCGCCATGCGCGCTCTGACAATTGAGCAATCGCTGATACCAACGACTGCTCGCTTCAACATCACTCACGCAAATCAATGGTTGTGGACGCATAAATAACGTTGCAGGCTGCGCCTCACCTACCGCCGGCGGGGAGGCAGATGGAGCGGAGAAAGGATATGCGAGTCCGCGCCAAGCACCGAGCGGAAGGCGCAGGTGCCTGGTTTGCCGTTCCGGAGCCCCGGAGGGGCGGCCAGAGAATAGCCCCGGGCAAGGCCGCCGCTCGCCAAGCCGAAGCGCAGCGAAGGCTGGAGGCCGCCGCCCGGGGTAAAACGCCACCCCACCAAGCCTCTTTTATCCTTCCGGTTTGGCGCGCCTCTGGCGCCCCAAACCGGACGCCGACCCGAAAGCGGCCGGTGTTCCCGACAAACAGGAGGCGAACTCCAAGCCTCCCGCCCCTCCGCCCGAAGGCATTCGTCTCAAACGCTTCAAAGACCCAGAAGGACTGCTG
>JANXQE010000353.1 GCA_025356925.1 Limisphaerales bacterium
TGGAAGATAATTACTCGAAGAGTGCGATAAAACGTGGTCAGAGAGCAAAAAGGCGGACAGAAAACGGACAGTGAGATTGTTTGCAAGAGGATCTATGTCTGTAAGTGACTTACTATCAATGGTGCGTCCGGTAGGAATCGAACCTACAACCTTCTGATCCGAAGTCAGAAGCTCTATCCAATTGAGCTACGGACGCGTTTGGTTACCAACAACTTAACGGTTGGTTGCTGATAAGAATTATAGGCTGTTCTGGTTCCTGTTCCAGTTTAGGATTAATCAATTTAAACACGTTCCAGCAGGTTTTTGACCGAGCAAACCGCCGTGTTCGTGGGCTCTGGATTCGGAACAGCTCAGACTACGTTCAAACCACCATAACCGACCCCGCAACGGGGCTCAAGAAAACTACCAAGCTTCGGTTGGAGAAGGCAAGCAACCTCGATGAGGCGAGGACAGAGGCGGTCACCCTCAAGAAAAGTTCACGGGTGCGAAAGCGGGGTTCAGCATAAGTGACGGGAAGTATTCCGTGAAAGCAGGCGTTTAACCCGTCCGCTGTTCGGCACAATACCCTCCGGGGTTCGACCCGGAGGGTGGTTTGTTGTCGGGCGGGAACGAGAGGCGGCGCAATTCTTTATCTCGCTTTTCAACCACATCCGAAACACCCCCCCCCCACCTTCCGGTTGCCAAGCCCCGGCATTTACTCCAAGGTTTGTAGATGCCCGATTGGCTCCATGGTAACAGGATTTGGCTCTTTGGCGGCGTGGGTGGCCTGGTTGTAATCGCCATCATAGCCACAATCCGCTGGTTGATTCGTCGGGAATCACGAACTGACAAACCGGCAGAGGCCGAATTGGAGATCCAAGGGGAGGCGGGGCAACCCCAATTCTCCTGGATTCATGCGGTCAAAGATCCTCGCGTTGGTGTTACCCGCCAGTTTCGAAACGAAGGTGGCAAGGTTTCTATCCTGCTGGTGAAAACGGCCGCGGCAGTTCGAGTTGAGTGGCATCCGAAGGGCTCGCTTTCGACTCACGACGGAGGATGGGTCAGATTCACATCGAACGGGAACGAGGTTCCACTTCCAATCACGTTTGAGATTCATTACCACGCGGCGTCGGGTGAAGCGGGCAAGCAGGTGTTTCATCTGACAACCACCTGGGGACAGCCGGAGCGTTTGGAATGACCTTCGGCGGCCAACCTGGTGAAGCTTGCGAGAGCCTTGGGCGTTCGGGTGCGGGATTTAGTGAACGAGGTCTGGGAGCGTGGTGGCAGCCAAGCTTTCCGTAATTTAGCTGACGGTCCAAATATTGACTTTGCCGCCCGTCAGCCAATAATGATCAGGTGAAGACACTCTAACGATTTATCCGGGTGACGGTCGTTTTCTTCAGCGGCGTTCCCCACGCCCACCTCCTTGGCGACCGTCGCCCGGCACTCTTCACCGGAGTTCGCACTTGGTCAACTAGCGGTTCAGCGCAGGAATGTGATTAGCTCGACAAAACCGGGCAGGAGCTTTTAACCGCCGAAACGGATTGAATCAGGCCCGGATGCTGTCCACGACCGAACTTGAAGCGCCTCGGCCCTCGCTGGCTTTCCGGGCGCGGACCAGGCCCAGTCCCAAACCCGAATTGCCCCAGTAGCAAACATTGACGCTGCGGCGCTTCACGCCTATGTTGCTCCCGGACAGGAACATGATTGCGACCAGTATCAGCAAACAAACCACGCCGCCGGCGTTTCGAGTGGGAGATGAACGGTTGATCAAGTTGACCCCGAGCGCCGCCGCCAAGGTTGGTTCACTGCTAACCAAACAAGGCCGCCCTACAGGAGTGCTGCGCGTCGCCGTGGTGGGCGGCGGTTGTTCGGGCCTGCAATATAAAATGGATTTGCAGGACGGCCCCGCAATTCGGGATATCCTGGTCGAGACGGCAGGGGTGCGGGTTGTCGTGGATCCCAAAAGCGCCCTGTATGTGACCGGCAGCGAATTGGACTACCTCGAGGCATTGGAAGGTGGGTTTAAAGTCAAGAATCCCAATGCGGCCACGAGCTGTTCCTGCGGCGAGAGCTTCAGCGCGTGATCTCCCGGGAGTGTCGGAGCGTTGCCCAGATCGCATCTCGAGGCGCTTGGAGCGCATGGCTCACAACCTCCAACTAGGACCCTAAACCCGGGGATTGATAAACCACGAAAAAGCACCAAGGGCACAGGCCGGCCGAGCCAGGAATCCGAAGCAGGAAACTCGAAATCCGAGACAAATTGAAATAGTTACCAAACTGGAAATAGTGTGTCTGTGGACTTTTTGGCTTGCACAAGGAAACTTCTCAAGAATGGTCGATTCGCCGCCAGTGCCTTACAACACCGCAGGGCCTCCGCCAGCGCCGGACAGGCCTGCTCCGCCCACCCATCCTCCGAGATCGAGAAACCAAAGCCCGTGCTGCAAAACGTCGAGGCTTTTGTTGCGCCGCTGACGCATTTTGGTGGCAATAAACTGCTTCCCACCGAGTGACCGATTTTTTTGTAATACTTGGCGAACCGCACCGCCCCTGGCTGGATCCAGATACGCTGAAGCTAAAGTTTCTGGCTCTCAGCGCTACGGTCCACCCTGACCGGGTTCATACGGGCAGCGAGGGTTTGAAGGCTTCGGCCCATAAGCGTTACACTGACCTTAACCAGGCTTACCACCAATTGCGGCGTCCCAAAGAGCGACTGCAGCATTTGTTTGAGCTCGAAACCGGCTCGAAACCTCAGCAGATCCAGCAAATTCCCGCCGACCTGATGCAGTTCTTCCTCGAGGTCGGTCAACTGTTAAAGGAAACCGACGCGTTCCTGGTTGAGAAAAGCCAGACCTCTTCGCCCCTGCTGCAGGTTCAATTGTTCGAAACCAGCCAGGCCTGGACGGACAAATTGAACGCCCTTCGGCAACAACTCAACGCGCGACAGCGGGAGTGGCTCGCGGAGCTTCAAGCCATAGACGCTCGGTGGATAGAGCAGGGTAGATCGGATCCGTTGGCCCGGGCGACGATGCTCCGGCGGCTTGAGGAACTCTCTCGATTGTTCAGCTATTTCGCGCGTTGGGACGACCAGATCCAGGAACGGATCGTACAACTCTCCTTATGAGCGCTCCCTCCACTGTTTCGCCTCAGGGTGTCCAGGCCCCGTCTGACGGCTGCAACCTCTGCTTCGTCATCGCGGTGATCCTTTTCTCGATTTGCGCGCCCGCTGTTTTTGGCGCTCAAACCTGGCAGGATGCCCTGGCTCAAATGCCGCTCCGCAACCAGGCGAGGGAATTGAATCGCACCAACTGCGTAGAGATCCTGCTCGAGGCGTTCCAATCAAACGAGGTCGTGAAGGCGTTGGTTTTCATGCCGGGCGCAACGGACGAGTTTTATCTTTTCCGTCGGGCCAAGGCGGTGTTGATCAACAGCGACCTCACGCTGTGCGACGCAGTCACCGCCTTGACGAACCAAACCTTCATTCACGCCACCTTCCAGCCGCCATTTCTTTTACTCCACACCGATGAAGACCCGCTCGACCCGGAGAACACCATCCAGGACCAGAACACCGCTGCGAGACTGCGCCGTCAGGCGCGGGTGGCGCGCTTGAGGTGCAACGACTGGGATTGGGACTTGCTGGAACCGGTCCTGAAACGCTCGCTGAAGCTCGGTCTGCGCCCGTGGCGTTACTCAGTGAAATCCTGGCATTTTTACCGGCACAGCTTTGCGGCCTGGAACGTTGACGGGCTGCAGGCGCTCGAGCTGGCCGCCCTCGCTGGGAAGTCCAAGTTTACTTTGCGCCGCAGAGAAGCGAGCTTCGAGGTGGACCCGCGCGTGCGCGCCGCACCTAAATTCGATGCGCACCTGCGCTGAGATCGACTCAGCCGGCGGTCTCTGCTTTGAAGGCAATGATGCTCATGGGCGGCAGAGTCATCTCGGCCGAGAACTGCTGGTTATGGCACTTGTGTGGAACGGCGACCACGCCGCCCAGGTTACCCACGTTGCTGCCACCGTAAATTTGGGCGTCGCTATTCAGGATCTCGCGCCATTTGCCTGGCTGCGGCAACCCGACGCGGTAACGTGAACGGGGCACCGGCGTCAGGTTAAGGATAACCGCGATTTTGTTCCGCAACGTTGCGTCCTGGCGGACGAACGAGAGCACGCTGTTGTCGTGGTCCGAGGCATCGATCCAATAAAATCCGCTGAGGTCATAATCGGATTGCCAGAGCGCCGGTTCGGCGGCATAGAGCTGGTTGAGGCTTCGAACGAACCGCTGCACGCCGACGTGGTACGGCCCGGCTTCGAGCAGCCACCATTCCAATTCCCCGTTCGCGTTCCATTCGGAGCTTTGGCCGAACTCTCCGCCCATGAACGTGAGCATTTTACCCGGGAAAAACCACTGGTAGCCCAGCAAGGTCCGTAAGTTGGCAAATCGGCGCCAGTCATCACCGGGCATCCGGGCGAGCAGTGAGCCCTTGCCATGCACCACCTC
>JANXQE010000358.1 GCA_025356925.1 Limisphaerales bacterium
TGGCCGAGCGCGTGCTGGCCTGCGTCAAAGGCCAGAAGACCGCCTTGATAATGACCGTGATGAAGATGATGGCCCAGCCATAGGGAAGCCGAAGCACCTGGTGCAGGGTATTCATCCCCAGCAACAAGGCTTTGGAAAAGAACCCGAAAAAGCCGCCGTAACCCATGATCGAATCGACGTTGTTGTTGAACGCCGCCGCGATCGTTGCCAGGGTGCGATACTCCTTTGGTCCGGCGAATATGGCAACCTGGCGCTGCACCGTCTGGTGGGGGGCGAGCGTCAGGCCAGGATAAACCAGCTCCGCCGTGTAGCCCACCGGCTCCCGGACCGAACGATAGGTCAGTTCTTCCTCGCTGGGCCTGGGCAATGGGTTCGTCCGGATAACGACCTGGTTGGCTGGTTCCTGTAGCTGCGGCATCACCACCAGCGCAAAGAACTGGTTATGCACCGCCACCCACGACACGTTGGTCTGACCGCCCCGAAACTCCACGGGCGGCACCCGCGGTACACAAGCGAAACCATGCGTGGAAAAAAAACTGGCCCCGACGTCCTGCCCCTTGGAGCCGTTGTACCACATCACGCCAACGGCCGAGCCGTCGTCGCGGGTGTTCATCGGCGTCGCCGTGCCGGCGAACCATTCCTGGGCGGGCAGTGATAACGGCTTGTCGGAACGGTTCTCCAAACTCACACTGGCCAGCACCAGGTAATTGGTGCTGATTTCGAAATCCTTGACCACGCTCAGCCCATTGGTCAGCTCCTTTTCAGCGCGTACTCCGCTGGCGGTGCGCGTGAGTTTGAAAACGCCATCACCCTGGACCCCGTTACCGTCCAGGATGGCCAAAGTTGGCGCGGGCGTGAATGTGTTCAGCGTGGCCACCCGATTGGTCTGGGATTTGTGCTCCCTTCGCCTGGACACCGTCTCCGGATAATGCAGCAGCTCGACCAGCTTCAGGCCGCCGCCATACGAACTGAACGTGTAATGCGCATTGGAGTTCGTCACTTCGAGCAACTCCTCAGGGAGGGAAGCATCGGACACAACCTGCAAACTGGCCGCGGGCAGCGCCTCGACGAGCGATGGAGGCGTCGTCGGGGGCCCTGTGCGGTTGGTGCGAGTCGACTCACTGGAGAGCGTGTTGGTCGAGGCGGGTGGCAGTGTTTTGGGCGGATAGATCCTATCTACCAGCCAATGCCAGGAAAAAAACGCCACGAAACAGAGAACCAGAATGATGATTGATTTGCGATCCATGAGAACCTAATGGCTCGAGTGATATACCCCAGGTGTTTGGGACAACTCTGAAACCTCGGCAATGCCATCCCTGCCGAACCGGGCGTCATGGGTCAGCCCTCGAGCGCCGCCCGACCGGTGCTGCCAATCCGACCGTGAGAGCGGGGGCACAGGGTCGTCGCCGCATCCCCCCCAGGGATGACACCGGCAAATTCGCCTTAACCCAAGCCAGCTTCCCATCAACGCCCCGCGCCGCGTAACGGCTTCCAGCGCATAGACCGAGCAACTCGGCGTGAACCGGCACTGGCCGAGGGGCCCGAACACGAAAATCTTCGCCGGAGAAATGACCCAGCGATACAGCCGAACGCCGAAAACCAAGATATGTTGTGCCACGTTCACGTCCCACTGAGCCCTTTCAAGAGTCCCGCTTTTCCAAGGCTTGACAAAAAATCTTTCTCCACCTCCCGGAAGCTCCTTCCGACGATCGAAGCCCGAGCCACCAGGACCAGGTCCACTGGCCGCGCCAGTTGGGCTTGATGCAAGCGAAAACTCTCCCGCAACAGGCGTCGCGCGCGGTTTCGAACCACAGCATTCCCGATTCGACTGGAAGTAATCACCCCCAACCGTGAGCGCCCTGTGGGCTCCAGCTGCCGCCAGTTCGCGATCAGGCAACCGATTGTCAACCTCTCACCTTCCTGGCGTAGCCTGAGAAAGTCTCGTCCCTGCTTGATACGCGAGGGGCGGCCGAAGCGGGCTCGGCCTGTGGTGTTGGCGGCCATGGGCCGGCCTGGGTAGCCTATACTGGCGTCAACCGCTTGCGTCCGACCCGGCGGCGATTGCGCAAAATGGCCTTGCCGCTCTTGCTGGAATTGCGGTTCAAGAATCCGTGTTGCCGTTTGCGGCGGATTTTTGACGGTTGATATTGTCTTTTCATAACAGTTCAATGCTGGCCCGCGCGGTTGCTTCCCCATGACCCAGCGTCAGGAACCACCCCGAAAACGGAACGCGAGAGCATATCAGCAGGGCAAGGCCTGTCAAGCAGCCCGCGCACACAATCGCCCGGCCAGGCGTACGACAAATTCTCCGAGGGGGTCCTGCTAATACTAGGTTAAGTACATCGACGTCACTTTGCTCGTTCGTTAGTCTTGGGGCGTGACGCCCAAAGAAGTTACCGCATTGGATCGAAGGCTGGACCAATTTCTGAGCGATTTGACCGCATCACTCGGCCGCAGCGAACGGCACCGTTGGGCCAAGGTCTACTTGCAGGGGCTACTCTTGGACGGCGGTCGCAAGTCGATTGAGCCCTTGGCCGAACGAATCGCCGGGGCCGACGTACAGTCGCTGCGCCAGTTCGTCGGTCAAAGCCCGTGGGCCGTGGAACAAATCCAACGACGGTTGGCGGAGAAGGTGGCGGATGTAATGGCCGAACCGGAAGTGTGGATGATTGACGAGACTTCCTTTCCCAAAGCCGGAGAGGCTTCCGTGGGAGTCGCCCGACAGTATTGCGGAGCGTTGGGTAAAATCGCCAACTGCCAGGTGGCAGTCAGCTTACATTGGAGCACGTGCGAGGCGAGTTGTCCGTTAGCGTGGCGGCTTTATCTTCCA
>JANXQE010000362.1 GCA_025356925.1 Limisphaerales bacterium
ACACAACGTAGTCAGGTTGTTAAATTAGGGATTTGACTGAAGTCAAGGGTTTGCGGTTTTGTGCGGAAACGGCCTCCCCTGCGGCGAAGCGAAAACCAGCCAATTTGCGCCGTCGGGGGTTTGTGAGATTACCGGCGAATCCTTCGGCTCCACCGCGATGGCCTCAAACGATGGCTTGCGCGGCTGGATGACCTCCACACAGCCCGTAATCGTACCGCCGGTTCCGACTCCTGAAATCAGAATATCAATGTTACCATCCGTATCGGCCCAAATTTCTTCAGCGGTGGTCTGCTGGTGAATCGCCGGGTTTGCCGGGTTATCGAATTGCTGCGGAATCCAGGAGTCTGGTGTTTCCTTGGCGAGTTGCTCGGCTTTGGCAAGGGCGCCCTTCATACCCTCGGCGCCGGGAGTGAGCACGAGCCGGGCGCCCAACATCGCCAGGAGCGTGCGCCGCTCCATGGACATGGTATCCGGCATGGTCAGGATGAGCCTGTAGCCTTTGGCGGCCGCAACGAAAGCCAGCGCAATCCCGGTGTTGCCGCTGGTTGCCTCGATGATCACAGAATCCCTTTTCAGAACCCCTCGTTGCTCGGCATCCTGGATCATCGACATCCCGATCCGGTCCTTGACACTGCCAAGGGGGTTAAAAAACTCGCACTTCAAGAGCACCGTGGCGCCCGTGCCGGCGGCAACTTTGTTCAATCGAACGAGCGGGGTGCGACCCACGGTTTCTACGATATTGTTATAGATGCGTGCCATAAAAAACCCGATTAGTGTTAGACTGCGCCAGTTCGGCTCGGAGCGGCGACTTTGCCGTTAATCACCGATGGGATTGCAAATTCGGTTTGCATTACCATGGCAGGTTATGATATATCGCATCACGATACGTGTCAACCAAGCGATGGCAGATCATCAGCGCGGGAATTTCTGATTTACGCCGACCCCGCGCTCATCCTGACGGCAGCCCGCCCGAAGCCAGCCTCAGGATTCGCCATAAAAAACCTGCGTTGGCCGCTTATTCATCGACGCCTGCGAGCTGTTCAAGCCGAAGAATGAGTTCGGGAGCCATTCGTTTCAGTTGCTCGGCGTGGGCGGAGGAAAGGCTTCCGAGTACCTTCTCACCACGAAGGGTGAGTCGGACAAAAACCTGCCGACGGTCCCGGGGTGACGGAGTTCGTGCCACCAGCCTCTCGGCCGCCAATCGGTCAACCAATCCGACCGCGCTGTGGTGGCGGAGTTGCAACCGCTCCGCCAACTCGCCCACGGTGACGCAGTCGCGGTCGGGGAAGCCCTTGATGGCCAGCAATGCCTGGTGCTGTTGCGGCGTGATGCCGGCGGCGTGCGCGGCCTCTTCGCTGAAATGATGGAACTGGCGGAGCGCGTAACGGAACGCTGCCAGCATTTCATACTGCGACTTGGAAAGCGGTTTGGTTTTCGCCATTAGCCGTCAACTGATATCAAATGACCGCGGAATGTCAGTCTCCGTTTGACATGTATCGTGCTACGATATACTATCGGGCCTTTAATGCAAAGCGAATCTATGACTCCGCCGGAGGTGAATGGCCGGGCACACGGGTCTGGTGCCGGCGCGGAAGATGCACTCGCGGATTTTAGCACCGACCGCCGAGTGTTGCTGTTGTCGGCCATGGCCTTGGCGATTGGGGCGATCGGTGCGGTCGTCGCCTATGCGTTGATTTGGTTGATTGCGGCCATCACCAACCTGGCCTTCTACCACCGGCTTTCCGCCAGCCCGGCCATACCGCAAGGTCACCATCTGGGACTTTGGGTGGTGGCCGTGCCGGTGGCGGGCGCGTTGGTGGTCGGTTTGATGGCACGGTTCGGTTCGGAAAAGATTCGGGGGCACGGCATTCCGGAAGCACTGGAGGCAATTCTACTCGGCCGCAGCCGCATTCAACTCAAGGTCGCGATACTCAAGCCGCTCTCCGCTGCCATTTCGATTGGGACTGGCGGTCCTTTTGGCGCTGAAGGACCAATCATCATGACGGGCGGTGCGTTTGGCTCCCTGTTCGCGCAACAGTTCCACCTGAGCGCGGCGGAGCGCAAAACCCTGCTGGTGGCGGGCGCTGCGGCGGGGATGTCCGCCGTCTTCGCCACGCCGGTAGCGGCGGTGTTGCTGGCCGTTGAACTGTTGTTGTTCGAATGGAAGCCGCGCAGCTTTATTCCGGTTGCGGTGGCCGCGATTGTCGCGTCGGTGTTGCGAGTGCCGTTGCTCGGCGCAGGACCAATCTTTCCGGTGATTGCGCACGCGCCGTTGTCCGGCACGGAACTGGCGATCGCCGCTGGACTCGGTCTTTTGGCGGGCTTTGGCTCGGGCTTGTTGACGATGCTCGTCTATGCCTGTGAGGATCTTTTTCAAAAGCTGCCGCTTCACTGGATGTGGTGGCCGGCCATCGGCGCGGTGTTCGTCGGCCTGGGCGGTCTGGTGGAACCGCGCGTGCTCGGCGTTGGATATGACACGATCCACAGTTTGTTGCGCGGCGAGTTAGTAGGTGCGGTCGTCGTAGGTCTGTTGGGAGCCAAGGCGGTCGTGTGGTCGATCGCGCTGGGTTCCGGCACCTCGGGCGGGGTTCTGGCGCCATTGCTAATCATGGGCGGAGCCCTCGGCGCTTTCGCCGGGTCATACCTTCCCGTTGGCGACCCCGGTCTCTGGGCCCTCATCGGCATGGCAGCCATGATGGGAGGCACGATGCGATCGCCCCTCACGGCCATGGTTTTTGCAGTGGAACTGACCCGGGACTTCAACTTGTTTCCCGCCCTCCTCATCGGCTCGGTCGCGGCCCTGGGCGTGACCGTGTTGCTGATGCGCCGCTCCATTCTGACCGAAAAGCTTGCCCGCCGCGGGTATCACATCACCCGCGAGTACAGCATCGATCCCTTCGAACTCGCGCTCGTGCGCGAGGTGATGGACCGGGACGTGCCAAGCGTGCCTGCGACGATGAAGCTCTCCGAGCTTTCCGACCGCATTGCTCAGGGCGACCCCGACCTTTGCCGGCGTCAAGGGACCTTGATCCTGGACGAGCAAGCTCAACTGGTCGGCATCATCACGCGAGGTGATATTGTCCGGGCACTGCGGCAAAACCTGGCAGCCGAGATGACGGTAGCGGAAGCCGGCAGCCCCGAGCCTGTGGTTGCGTTTCCCGACGAACCGCTGCACGCGGCGCTCACAAAGATGCTGGATCGCGACATCGGACGCCTGCCAGTGGTGGAGCGCGGCCATCCGACCCGCGTGGTGGGTTACCTTGGCCGAGCGGCTCTCTTGTCGGCCCGGATGCGCATTCACGAGGAGGAAAATATTCGCCAACGAAGATAATTCCCAACCCGGCAAACAACCCAAGCCATCCATGCTCAAAATCCTTCTGCTGAAATTTCTGGTCGCCGCCGTTTCCGGCTGGCTGATTCTAAACCTGCTCTGAGATGCGACGATTCCTCTACCTGCGCGACCCTCTGTTCTTAATGGGTTGTTCGGCGTATGCCCTTAACCGCTGGCTGGTGAAACCGCATGTCCACACGGGATTCTTTCATTCCCATTTCAACGACTGCTGGTTGATTCCCTGCGCCCTGCCGCCGATTCTCTGGCTGCACCGGCGGCTCGGCCTGCGCCCGCACGACGCGCCGCCGCAAGTCTCCGAGATCCTGCCGCACCTTGTCTTCTGGTGCATACTGTTCGAATGGATTGGTCCTAAATTTGTGCCGAACACGACCGGCGATCCCTGGGATGCGCTCGCTTATGCGGCCGGGGCAGTCGCAGCCAGCCTATGGTGGCATCGGCATCGCTGGCTTAGCCCCCGTCTTTGCCGTGAGCTTTGATGCGCTGGCCCCGCATTACCGCTGGATGGAATTCCTCCTGGCGGGAGAGAAATTGCAACGTTGCCGCACTGCGTTTCTCGATGATATTCCCGCCGCCAGAAATATTCTTCTGGTCGGCGAAGGCCACGGACGCTGCCTGGTCGAGTGTTGCCGTCATTTTCAGGGCGCTCGGCTAGTTTGCGTCGATGCGAGTGAACGGATGCTCGCCCAGGCCCACCGGCAACTGGCAGCTCAAACTGCTGAACCAAGACATGTCGAATTCATCCGCGCTGATATCTTGAACTGGTCGCCGCCCGTCAAGGCTTTCGATCTCATCGCCACAAATTTTTTTCTCGATTGCTTCCGCGAGGAGCAAGTGGAGCGCATCATTCGTCGGCTCGCGGCCGCCGCCGCCCCAGGGGCAAGTTGGTTGCTCGCCGATTTCCAAATCCCCTCGGGGGGACTCAAGCGAATTCGCAGCCGGCTTATTCTTTGGGCCATGTACGCGTTCTTCCGCACGATGACGCGATTGCCGGCAAATCGGCTCACCCCGCCGGATTCATTCCTAAACCGTGAAGGTTTCGTCCTGCATCGCCGGGTCGAAGCCGAATGGGGTTTGCTTCACAGTGACTGGTGGCGCGGGCAAGGGCAATTTTGGCGGGATCTCATCTGAAATTACGGTGGTGAGCCCGAAAGCTCCGAGTCAAAGAGCACGATGATCCGCGAGGCAACTCTTGATTTCCCGCACGGTGCCCAACTCAAGGACCTGCCTGGCGACCGACTCCGCGCTTTCAATACTGACCGATCGGATTACTTTCTTGATTGCCAGGATCTCTCCCGGCGCGACGCTAACGCTCCGCACGCCTAACCCGAGAAGCAGCTCGAGATAAGCGGGGTTCCCGGCCATCTCGCCACAAATGGAGAGGTCCTTGGCCTCAGCCTGGGCGATCTCCACCAACGATTTCAATACGTGCAGCACCGCCGGATGCAGCGGTTCGTAGTATGCGGCCATCGCCAGGCTCGTGCGGTCACTAATCAGCAGATATTGAACCAGATCATTGGTTCCCACACTCAGAAAATCGGACTCCTTTGCGACGCGGCGGGCGGTGACCGCGGCGGCTGGAGTTTCAATCATCGCGCCCACGCGGATTTGCGCATCAAATGGCTGGCCTTCTGATTTGAGTTCGCTTTTGAGGCCGTCCAGGACGCGTCTGACCTCTAGAATGTCTTCGACGCCGCCAATCATCGGAAAAAGGATGGATACCGGGTGAGTCGCGCTCAATCGGAGAATCGCTCGCAGTTGCGTCCGCATGATTTCCGGGTGCGCCAGCAACAGGCGCGTTCCCCTTAAGCCCAGCGATGGGTTGGCTTCCTGCGGGAGGGGGAAATAGGGAAGCAACTTGTCACTGCCCACATCCAACACGCGGATCACGACCGCTCGTGGCGTCATGTGTTCCGCCGCCGCCCGATATATCTGGTATTGTTCCTCTTCGCTGGGGAGATGGTCCTGGACCAGAAACATAAATTCGGTCCGATAAAGTCCGATCCCCTCCGCGTTAAAACAGACGGCTGCCGCGGCGTCGGCTGATTTGCCAATACTCGCAGCCAGTTTGATCTTCACCCCGTCACGCGTCACAGCCGGGAGATCGATCAATTCTTTCAAGGCGTTCTGGTGCGCTTGGAAATCCGCTTCCAGCCGGTCGTACTCTCGCAGCACTGATTTGGGCGGATTGATAAACACTCGTCCGGCCAACCCGTCAACCACCAGCCAATCACCCGTTCTAATCCGAGTGACGGCGTTTGGAACATTGATCAGCGTCGGGATGCCCAGCGAACGCGCCAGGATAACAGCATGGGCGGTGAGACCTCCGTCCTCTGCGACCAACCCCAAAATCGTCTTTCGGTTCAACTGGGCTGCCAGGGAAGGCAGCAACTCGCCGGTCACCACGATGCTCCCCTCGGGCAGACCGATGGGAGGATTTTGCCTGCCCTTTAGCAAAAGGTCCAGCAGGCGCTGCCCCACGTCCCGCAGGTCAGCGGCTCGCTCTCGGAAATAGGGGTCTTCGAGCCGGGCAAATAGCGACATCAGCTTTTCCAGAGCCCCGGCCAATGCGGCTTCCACGTTAATCTTCTCCCGCAAACAACGGACCGTGATCTCGTTGCGCAACGTGGTGTCGTGCAGCAATAAAATTTGAACTTCGAAAATTTCTGATTCCTTTTGTCCGAGCTTTTCACATGTCTCTTTCTGCAAGGCCAGCAGGTCCTGTTCGGCGTCCCGAATCGCGACGTCGAGTCTTGCCATTTCTTCGGGCAGTTCGCTCTCAGCAACGGTGCGCCGAGGGACCCCAAAGGGTTGTGCCCCTGGGCACAGGAAAGCGGAACCTCGGGCAATTCCTGACGAGGCGGCGACTCCGACCAGCATTCCAGAGTGCCGGGTTTCGTTTGCAGTCGGTTCGAGCATCTTCTGCCCGTGAGATTAAGCGTTGGGTGCCACAGGGACTAGACTCTTTCTGGAACCAAATTGTTCAGATTTTCTGCTTGGCCCGAGCATTGCCGCTTGGGAATCAACCCGACGCTGCAATTTGCAAGTTGGGTATTCACCACATCCGGAGGAACTTCACGCCGAATCGCCGTGCGGCACAAAATCGGGTTGACGTATATCGCACTACGATACATACTTGCGAAGCCGGACGGACGGACGGATGGATGGATGCGGGCGAGAGTTGCCCACGAGATGGCTCCTCGGCATGAACATCCTGCTGCCTCCGTCTCAGGGGTAACCGTTTAAAGTGAGCTTGGTCCATGTGTTACGCGGTCACGAGAACGGGAGAGCTTGGTAATGAAGCAACCCCGGCTTTTATTGGGCGGCCACGCAAAACAGATGGTGCTCACCCCGAATCAGCAGCCGATTGGATACCGCTACCGGCGAGGCGATGACTCGCTCGCCCATATGATTCTCGGCCAGGATCTCAAATTTGTCGTCCACTCGGGCCACGAACACGACGCCGTCCTCCCGGGCGGCGTAAAGCAC
>JANXQE010000367.1 GCA_025356925.1 Limisphaerales bacterium
CGCCGTGCTTGGCGCCCACTTCCATCCCAGCCTGTCGAATGATCTGGAGATTTTATACAACCTCGCGTTGTTGCGGCGAGTTGCTGCGATCGTTCGGGCAGTGCGGCCGACAATTCTGCTGACTCACTCGCCGCAAGATTACATGGAGGACCACACGAACACCTCGCGGTTGGCAGTAACCGCCGCTTTCGCGCGCGGTATGCCGAATTTCAAAACCACGCCTCAACGTCAAGCCATCGCTGACGAAGTTACGGTCTACCACTCGATGCCCCACGGCTTGCGGGATTCCCTGCGCCGCCGGATCATCCCCGGGGCATTCGTGAACACCAGCTCCGTGTACCCAACCAAGCGCGAGGCCCTGGCAAGGCATCAGAGCCAGCAGAACTGGCTCGAGGCAAGCCAAGGTCTGAATTCGTATCTGCGGACCATGGAAACGATGTCACGCGCCGTCGGATACCAGTCGAAGCGCTTCAAACATGCCGAAGGTTGGCGACGGCATCTGCACCTGGGCTTTTCCGCGAAAGCGATTGACCCACTGCGTGATGCTCTCCCTCGGGACTGCCTGATTAACGACGACTATGAGCGAAAACTGGAAAAAGGAATCTAACAAAATCCGCAAGAACCAGCTCCGCGAGTCCCTGATTAAATCCCAGAGCGAGTCCCTGATCGAATCCCTGATATTTGGGCCTTGTGGAACTCGGCCCTCCTGATATTCGCACCAACTGCTACTCGACAGGCGTCCGCGCGCCGAAAGACTAACCAAACGTTAATATGCCACGCAAACTTAGCTCAATTGCTCCGGACTGGTGGGATTATACGACCCTCGACGACAAGCTCATCCGTGATGCCGCGGCCCTGACCCCAGAAAAAATAGCCACGCTCTCGCGGCCTGGATTCAAAGTGGTGCTCTATGACACGCTCGAGGAATTTTATCTGGCAGAGGCCCTGGAGTACGTTTCCGCTTGGAAGCAATCCACCGCGGATAATCCCGTGGGCATTTGCGGACCGATTGGGCCAACCGAACAATTGCCACTCGTGGCGCGCCTGGTCAACGAGTTGAATCTCAACATTCGGTCGGCCCATTTCTGGGGCATGGACGAATGGTTCCTCGATGGACAAGCAGCCCCGCCGACCCATCCGCTCTCATTCGAACGAGCCGATCGCGAGCTGTGCTTCAACCGCATCCGAAATAACCTGGTCATGCCCGACGCCAACCTGCATTTCCCAAAAGCCGATACGCGAGCTTACCGGAAGACGTGGACCGCGGGTGTGCGTTGCGCGGTGATGCAGGGCGGCCAGGGCGACGTGAAGCATTGGGCGTTCAATGACCCGCCCCGGCGCAAAGGCAAATATCAGAACACGCCGCCATCACCTGCCGAGTTTCGCAAACTCGAGACCCGAGTCGTGGATTTGCACCCGCTCACCATCGCTCAAAACGCGCGCACTTCCGGCGGCGGCAATATCTCACTGGTCCCCATCCAGGCGATTTCAGTTGGGCCGGTGGAAACCTGGCAGGCGGAAAAAGTGTCCATTTGGCATGCCGGCAATCACGATAATCCTTTCGGCCAACGGCTCACGACGCTGATGATTGCCAAACGAGTCCCCGACACAGCGGTGCCGATGTCGCTCCTTGCCGACCATCCCAACGTGCAGTTCAACTTTTATCGAAAAGGCATCGGAGCGTGCGAAGTAGAAATGCATTAACCGGCCTGGCCGGAAATCCGAAACCCGAAGGCCGAAACCCGAAATCAATTTAGCTTTAGGCGAGTTCTCACCCTCATGAAACCAGAATCATCCAATCCCGACGGGCAATCCGCAATGAACCAACTGAGCCGGCGCTCGTTCCTGGCTCTAAGCGCCGCGGCGACCGGCGCAGTGCTGGCCCCAAGCGGGCTCGCGGAGGAAGGAGATCGGCCTGCAGGTCACCCCGAACGCTACCCTGATCCGCGGATCGTGGTCCTCGACGAGAGGTTTACGCCCTACAAGCTCCTCAATGCCGGAATTCAGCGACTTTGGACCGGCGCGGCTTGGGCGGAGGGCTGCGCCTGGAACGCGGGCGGTCGATACCTGGTTTGGAGTGACATTCCCAATAACCGCCAACTCAGGCGCCTCGACGAAGATGGGCACGTGAGCGTGTTTCGTAACCCATCGAATAACACCAACGGCAGCACCTTCGACTTCGAAGGCCGACTGGTCTCGTGCGAACACGACACCCGCCGAGTGGTACGGTTCGAGCACAGCGGCACGATTTCGATTTTGGCGGATCGTTGGAATGGAAAACCTCTGAACGCTCCCAACGATATTGTCGTGCATCCGGATGGGGCAATCTGGTTCACCGACCCGGGCTACGGCATCATGGGTTCATACGAAGGCCACAAAGCCAAGTTTGAGCTCAAAGAAGCCATTTACCGGATTGATGACAAATCAGGCAAAATGGAGCTTGTGACAGACGAAGGCTACAAACCGAATGGATTATGTTTCTCGCCTGATTACAAGAAGCTGTATGTGGCGGACACCGGCGGCCCTTATCCGCGCGGGATCGATGTGTATGACGTCGCGGGAGCAAAGCTCAGCAACCGGCGGCGTTTTTGCTCGATGGAAATGAAAGGCAAGTTCGGCGCTTCGGACGGGATCCGCGTGGACACCGACGGCAACCTCTGGTCTGCCGCGGGTTGGGTGGGCGATGGCTACGATGGCGTGCACATCTTTGCTCCGGACGGACAGCGGATCGGGATGATCCTATTGCCGGAGGTTTGTGCGAACCTGTGTTTCGGTGGCGAAAAGCGGAACCGTCTTTTCATGGCGGCGAGCCAGTCGATTTATGCCGTTTATGTAGGCACAGAAGGCGCGCACATTACGTAACAAAGCGTCGGGACAAGTCTGGCTACTTGGTACGGCGCCCCAATTTTTGGAGGACCAGGGCGGACATCTCGCGCGCGGCAGGAATCTCCATCCAGAACGCGACCACCCAGTAAACCACGCCCGCCAGGGAGCCCGGCACGAAGACAGCGCCCACTTTACGGACCAGCGTGGTATGACCGACGTGCTGTTCCCAGAGAAAGCTCGCGAGAGCCGCGACGACTCCGGCCAGGACTGCATCGGATACCAGTACCAGCACAATGGGTTTCAAGGACGCCATGCCCAGGCGGGCAAGCTTGCGACGCAGTGTGTAAACCAACAACGACATGTTGAAGCAGGCGCTGAGTGTGTTGGCAACCGCGAGTCCGACCTCGCCACCGAAATGGCCAACCTGGAAGCGCTTTACAAACCAATAGGCAAAAACCAGGTTTACAGCCAGGCAGAAGACACTGATTTTCATCGGCGTTTTGATGTCATTCAGCGCGAAGAAAGCCCGGGCCAGGATATTGTTCATCGAGAACATCAACAGTCCCGGGGCGAGGCAGGTCAACGCCATGGCGACACGGTGCGTAGCGCCAGGTCCGAACATACCGCGCTCGAAAAGCAGCCGCACGATCGGCTCAGCCAACGCCACGGCGATGGCGGTGGCGATCAGATTGGCAAACGTGAGGTGACCCACTCCTTGCCGTAGCGTCTCGCGGAACTCAGGAAACTTCTTTTGAGCTGCCAGCCCGGCGAGAGTCGGTAGCAAATAGGTGGCCAGGGAAATCCCAAACATGCCCTGCGGCAACTCCATCAGTCTCACCGAATAATTGAAAGTGGAGACGATGCTTGGTTCGAACCAGAACGAGAAGCACTGGGTGACCAGGACATTAATTTGGAACGCGGCTACCCCAATGGAGCCGGGCAGCATTTTGCGCACAACTTCGCCGACGGTGGGGTCGCGCCAGGGGGAAACCCAGGTATACCGGTAGCCTTCGCGCGAGAGGCTGGGCAACTGGAATAGGGCCTGGGCCAGGCCGGCCACCAAAACACCGATCGCCAGGCCAAAAATCTGTGTCTGCAGGTCGGCTCCCATTCGCGGCGCCAGGAACAACACGCTGGCAATCATGATCACGTTCAAAATAACCGCGCCGAGAGCGGGGACAAAAAAATGGCCCCGAGCGTTAGCCATGCCGATGAGCACAGCAGCCAGACAGACCAGCAACATATAGGGAAACATCAAACGCAGCAGGCGCAGCATTAGCCGCGTCTCCCCATTAGCCACGCCGAGGGCTAAGACGACGGAAATGCCCAGGATGGCGAGCACAGTGACCACAGCGGCGGCAGCCACGAGACCTGAAATCACTGCATTCGCCGCACGCCACATCTCCTTTTCACCAGCAGCAACTTCCTTCTGTTTGAAGATGGGGATAAACGCCGCGGTCAACGCCCCTTCGCCCAGCAGGCGGCGAAACAGGTTGGGCACCTGGAACGCCATGATGAACGCGCTGGCGACCCACGTGTTCCCCATGAACGCCGCATAGACCATCTCGCGCACCATCCCCAGCACACGGCTGGTCAGCGTGGCTGCTGCCATCGCGCCGGAAGATTTGAGCATCTGCGACATTTGCCGCAGAGTCTAATGGGTACCCTTGCGGTTTCCTAGCGCGGAGCGCTGGGCATTTTTCCTTGGCAACTGCGTTCGACAACTGTCTAATCATTGCGCTTCTATCATGAAAATTAATCGTGTCCTGGCCAGCCTGATTTTACTTTTCACCGCCGGAGTTGTCCTGGGCCAGCCGGCCCCACCAGCCGCTGTGGACGCTTTCGAACAAAACCGCAGGCTGGGACGGGGCGTCAATATCCTGGGCTACGATCCGATCTGGCGCGCACGGGACCAGGCGCGGTTTCAGACGAGGTATTTCACCCTGCTCAGGGAGGCGGGTTTTAATTCCGTGCGGATCAACCTCCATCCGTTCCAGGCCATGAGCGCCACGAATAACTGGCGCCTGTCCGACTCCTGGATCCAGGTGCTGAACTGGGCGTTAGTCAACGCGAACAAGCAAGGCCTGCTCACCATCCTTGACCTGCATGAATACGGGCCAATGGGTGACGACCCAGGCGCGAACGAGGTTAAGTTCCTGGCTTTCTGGCGACAGATCTCTCATCTCTACCAGGCAGCCCCCGCTAGCGTCCTCTTTGAGGTGCTCAATGAGCCGTCGCACAAATTGAACCCCGAACTCTGGAATGCCTACGCGCGAGAGGCCCTGGCGCTGATTCGCGAGAAAAACCCCAACCGAACCGTAGTCATTGGACCTGCCTTCTGGAACTCCATCGGCCATCTCCAGCAACTGCAGTTGCCGAAGGACGACACCAACCTCATTGTCACCGTCCATTATTACGAGCCAATGGACTTCACACACCAGGGGGCCCCGTGGGCGAACCGGAAGGATAAGCTGGGTGTTGATTGGCTCGGCACCACGGATGAGTTGGCCGCCATTAGTCATGATTTCGGTCAGGCCGATGCCTGGGGGAAAGAACATCACCACCCTATCTTGCTCGGCGAATTCGGCGCCTACGACAAAGCCCCGATGGAATCTCGAGCTCGCTATACCGCGAGCGTGGCCCGAGCCGCAGAGCAACGCAACTGGAGTTGGGCTTATTGGCAATTTGACAGCGATTTCGTGCTTTATGACATCACGCGAGACGCTTGGGTCAACCCCATCGAAAACGCGCTCATCCCGCCCACTTCCAAACCAGGGAAATAGGGTCGGAGCCGGCCCAGCACGGGATTCGGCTCATTGTGCTTCGCAGTCCCTGAAAACGCGTGAACCCTCGAAATGAGCGGAAAGCAGGCATTTGTGCTGGCTTTTTTCGACAAAATCTCTTTACAACCCACTAAATCCGGAGCTACTGTGCAGGACAGAAACGAATTCTGCGTTTAATCAACCAAGTATTTATGCGTAAGACACTTTCCCTTCTAGCTGCCGTCGCAATGGCTGGCGCCATGGCAACCGGTTGTGCCAATACCGAGAAAAAGTTCGGGCGTGGGATGACCAACCTGATGGAGCCGTTGCGCATGGGGGAGTTGCGGAGGTCAATGGAGCAGACCGCTTTGTTTGACGGCCCGGAGGCAGGCTATGGGACCGGCTTTATTCGCGGCCTCAACCGCACCCTGGCTCGGACAGGCGTTGGCGTTTACGAAATCGTCACTGCGCCGATTCCACCGTACGACCCGGTCTTTACTGACTATCTGACTCCAAGCCCGGTTTATCCCGACAGCTATACTCCGAATTTGGTTGAAGATTCCAGTTTTGCTACGGATACCAACCTGGGATTCAGCGGCGGCGATGTAAACCCTCTGGTGCCCGGCAGCCGTTTCCGTATTTTCGACACACATTGAGTGAGCGATCTTCCTCAAGCGCCAACGCTTTGCTGTTGGCGCTTTTTTATTGGCGCTTGAAGCTTGCCGCGGCCGAACCTGAACCTTGGCGACGTTGCGAGCGCGCACGGGTTCAACCGAGGTTCGTCGGTTTCAAGACGAAAACCTGCCGCTTGCCACGCAGCGCCGGAGCAGCTAATACCATCTCTCGATGACCTTGGTAAAGCGGTCCCCCTGCAAAGTAAACTTGCTGCTAAATATCCTCGGCCGGCGGGCCGATGGGTTTCACGAGCTGGAAACGCTGATGCATCCAATTCGGATCTACGATGACCTAACCTTTTCACGGAAGAGCGGCGACATCGAGCTGACTTGTACCGAGCCCGACCTCCCGACCGACGGACGAAACCTCGTCTATCGAGCGGCCCAGGCATTCCTTGAAGCAGCCAGAATCAACGAGGGTGCTCGTTTGCATCTGGAAAAACGAATTCCACTCGCGGCAGGGCTCGGCGGGGGCAGCGGCAATGCGGCAACGGCGCTCCTCGGCCTAAACGAACTGTTTGGGTCGCCCCTCACGGTCGAACAGCTCACCGCGCTGGCAGCGTCCCTGGGTTCGGATGTTCCCTTTTTCCTCCAAGACAAACCTGCTCTGGGCACAGGGCGAGGTGAACGAATCCAGTCACTTGGGCTCTTCCCTGCGCTGCAGGGCGCTGCATTCTTGCTGGTCCACCCAGGTTTTGGCATCGCGTCGGCTTGGGCGTATCAGCATCTGCAACGATTCCCCGAGGTAGTTAACGGCCGGCCCGGCCGAGCGCAAAAGCTGGTTTCGTTACTGCAGACCGCGGATATTAAAGCCGCGGGTGCGGAATTCTATAATTCGCTGGAAGCGCCGGCTTTGGAGAAATACCCATTGTTGTCGCTATTCCAGGACTTTTTCCGTGAAAATGGCGCGGCCGCAACGCTAATGTCAGGAAGCGGTTCAACCACCTTCGCGGTCGCGGAGACTTCATCAGCGGCCGAAGCGCTGGCCGACAAGTTCAAAGCGAAGTTTGGCCTCACCAATTGGATGGCGGTTGTGCCGGTCTGAGCGCTTTGCTAGCGGTTGGCTTCGAGTTGAGCGAACGGGTTGTTGATAAACTCATCTATTGGGCGAGGTTCCTCGGTTTTGGCGGGACGCTCAACAGGAAGCGAACTGGCCCGGTGATTGACTTCCGGGCGGCTCGAGGCAACAGGTGAGGCTTCGGCCCCGTCAAGGTGTCCGGGGTGTTTGGCACGCTTGGCGCGAGGCAACGGGCTGATCATCAGATTGATAGCTCGGCCGGCAAGCTTCGGGTCAAAGTCAGGGTGCCCAAACAGAGCGATTTCCGTGAGGAACTTTGCGATCACCTGAAAACCAATCTCAGTATGGGCGTTTTCACGGCCGCGAAACTTGAGGGTCACTTTGACCTTCATGTCTTCGCAGAGGAAATCGATCGCATGGCCGACTTTGACATCCAGGTCATGGGGGTCAATTTTCGGGCTGAGCTGGACTTCTTTAACCTTGTTAGCGTGTTGATGCTTCTTTGATCCCTTGTCCCGCCTACCAGGCATACAGGCACCAGGATCTTTGCATCTAATACACGTAAAGTATCCGCGCTACTTCCTGGAAGCAAGAAAATATTTGGAAATTTGGATGGGGTATAGTCGGTATTAGACCCGATACTGCTAATACTCGAGAAAACGGGGTGACCCCGATTTCCCTCAGGCCCGCCCTCTCTGCCCTGGGCTGACACGGACAGATCAGAGGAGGGCCGACGCTCGTCCCGGGCAGTTCAGTGAGGCGCGCCGGACGGCGCCGCCGGTCAGACCGGGGCAGCAGCGCTGCGCTTGGCCATGATCGCTTCGACGATTTTGGTCGCGAGCTCAGGCCGGTCTGCCAAGGTTTTCTGGGCCGCCTCTTTGCCTTGGCCAATGAGTTCGCCCTCAAATTGAAGCCAGGCGCCCTTTTTATCCACCACACCACGATCGACGCCCACATCCAGAATGCTCCCTTCCTTGTTGATGCCGTGATTGTAGAGAATATCGAACTCGGCTTCGGCAAATGGCGGGGCCACCTTGTTTTTAACGATCTTTACTTTGACATGGTTGCCCACGGCAGTGCCGGCGGCGTCCTTAATGGTCTCTTTGCGCCTGATATCGATCCGAACGCTGGCGTAGAACTTAAGGGCCTTGCCACCGGGGGTGGTTTCCGGGTTCCCGAACATGACGCCCACCTTCTCACGCATCTGGTTGGTGAAGACGCAAGTCGTTTTGGCCCTGGCCAGCACTGCCGTAAGCTTACGCAACGCCTGGCTCATCAGGCGTGCTTGCATGCCCATGGTGGCCATACCCATCTCCCCTTCCAATTCCGCTTTGGGAACCAGGGCGGCAACCGAATCGATGACGATCACATCCAGTGCGTTCGACCGCGCCAAAGTCTCACAGATGGACAAGGCCTCTTCGCCGCTGTCAGGCTGCGAAACGAGCAGGTCCGTGAGGTTAACACCCAACCGCTTGGCATACGCAGGATCCAGCGCGTGCTCGGCATCGATGAAGGCTGCCAGGCCGCCGGACTTTTGCGCGTTGGCGATCACATGGAGCATCAACGTGGTTTTGCCCGAGGATTCAGGGCCGAAGATCTCCACGACCCGGCCTCGCGGCAGGCCACCGACACCCAAAGCCAGATCCACCGCGAGTGCGCCGGTGGGGATGACCTCGATTTGCTGGAGTGCACGAGCATCGCCGAGCCGCATGATGCTGCCCTCGCCATACGTTTTGGTGATGGAAGAGATCGCGGCGTCGAGTTCGCGCAGGCGCGTTGCGCTCGCCTTGGCGGCGTCTGCCGCTTTGGCGTCTCCATTTCGCTCGGGGATTTTTTCAGCGGGTTTTTCAGCGGCTTTAGGAGGCATAGAAAATCAATTCAGAGTTTATGTCAGATACGGCCCAATGACATTAAGGAATCTGTGGCGCATGTCAAACCGGCGCACGGCCTACCGACCTCTTTTTGCTGGGTCTCGCCTCTCCCGGTTCAAAGCGGGACGACGGTTCCGGTTTTGAGAGATTGCTCCTCAGCCTCACAGATTTCGAGCGCGGTAAGGCCATCATGGGCGGTCACAATGGACGGCCGTTTGCCGGTCTTGGCGCACTCGACCACATAACGCACCTCTTCGCCATACCCATCCGGCCCGTCATAAGTGACGAATCGAGGCGATTTCCCCTCCTCAATGACTTGCATCGCGTCCGCGCCGCGCGCTAGATCAAAGTCCAGCGTGGCGTGTTCACAGTGGATGGTATAGCCCATGTTAAAGCCTTTGGTGAGCAACCAGCCGCCCTCGGCACAGACGGCGGGACCGCCCCGATAGACGTATTGCGTCACGACATGATTGATCGAACCCGCGGCATCCGTCACACCGGTGGAAAACACCCGCCCGGGGCGTCCAAAGAGGAAGTGGACGAAGTCAGTATCATGGATATGCAGATCGAACAGGGCGCCACCTAGATCCGAACCGGTCGTATAAGTCCCCTGCTTGCTCCAGCCGGGCATCTCGGAGATGCGGCGGAAGCGCGCCGTCAGCACTTTGCCGTAACGCCCGTCCTCCACGGCCTGTTTGAGCCAACTCCACCCCGGCCAAAACCGCATGCACATGGCCGGCATCAGGAAGCCGGCCGCGGCTGCTTCCGCCTCCAGAATCTCTCGAGCGGAAGCCGAGGTCCGAGCGATTGGTTTCTCGCAAAAGACATGCTTGCCCGCTTTCAAGGCGGCAATGGCTTGGGCCGGGTGCAGCGGAGTCGGCGTGCACAAGTCCACCAGCTCGACCTGCGGATCGGCCAGCACTTCCTCCAGTTTCCGAAATACCTTAACCTGCGGCCCGAGGTCGATGTCGTCGGATTTTTTGATGTTGCCCGCTACGCCCTGAAGAATGCCGTTGACCGGTAGACGGACGGCGTCACAGACGGCCACGACCCTCGCCGATTCGACTTCCTGGTAGGCGCGCAGGTGAGTCACCCCCATAAAACCCAGTCCCACGACGGCGACATTCACCTTGCGTGTTGAATTCGTTGAATGGCTTTCTTTCATAAATCTGAGTCTCTCGGATCACCGACCCGGCCGCCGCTGAGGCTCAGGTGTACGCCTTTTCCACAACCACCTTCGCTCGACGGATGTCCTCAACCCGCTGGGTGCCTGCCTCGCGCTCGATCACGATCGGGCCGGCAAAATTCATTTTGTTGAGAGCAGAAAAGAACGCTGGCCAGTCCACTTCTCCCTGGCCGACCGGCACTTCTTCCCCCCAGGTGCCCGGCACCTTCGTTGCCCGGGCATCTTTCACATGCACCTGGCGAATCCAGCCGCTAAGTAAGCCTAGAGCTTCAATGGGATCCCCCTTGCCGTAGAGGATCATGTTGGCCGGATCGAAGTTTACACCCACATTGGGTCGATTGAGCTTTCGCATCAGCCGCGCCAGGAGCGAGGCCGTTTCCTGGCCGGTTTCGAGGCCCAAAACAATCTGGGCGCGTTCGAAGATATTGGCGACGTCAACGAGGCGGTTGACCATCTTTGTAAAATCCTTGTCGGTCTCTTGGTGGGGCAGGAACCCGGCGTGAAATGTTACCAGTTTTAAGCCCAACACCTCCGCCAGGGCGGCGGTCGCCTGGAGATTCTGGCAATTCCGTTCCCAGGTCGCGTCCGGGGCGATTCCGCCGGTCAAACGGATCGATTCCAGGCTTGAATAATCCTCCCCAACACAGCCGAACATGCCCGAGACGATCGCGACGCCCTCGGCCTGCATGCGCTCGAGAACGCCCTCCCATTTGGCAGGCGCAGCGCGCAGCGGATCCAGGGCGAGCTGAACACGGGAAATCCCTGTCGCTGCCAATTTGGTCAGCAGATCCTGGAGATCAGCCGGTTGCAACGACCAACTGCAGACCGCCAACCGTTGTGTGAGCACGTGATGCTTCATTGATCGAATGAACCGGATCTCGGCGTACTCTAAAGGATGGGACTGTTTTGGAAAGCAGGAAGATTGGTTGACCGGAGACGCGAGGAAAGGAGTTTACGCGCCCGCCAGCCACGACCAAGACCGGGAAGGCCGAGCTCTGCGACTCCCTAATACTTCGGCCTCGGGGACTTCGGCCTTGGCCCCTCGAGGAATCTCACCCGCGCCACACCAAACTCTCAACGGCGTCTTACGCTTGACAGTCATCCGCCCGGTTCCCACCTTACAGCCAGCGGATTACAGCGGTTTTATGGGTTGGTTTGCGCGCGACAAAGAGAAGGAAAGGTTTTACCTGCTCCCCGGCATGGGCGGCAGGAGCCTGCGTCGCAAACGCACGATCATTCTGCGCTGGTCCATCGTGGCGGGCCTTTTCACTTCCGCGGCGCTGGCGATTCTATTGTATTTCATTAGCAAAAGCTGATCCAGGTCTCAGAGCGTGGGCCGGCAGGGGTTGTTGTTTTGGCATGAAAGGCCAGGTGTTCAAAGCACTCGCGGAAGCCGCGCTCAGCGGCGAACCCGTGGCGTTGGGCATCATCTCCGGAGTCAAGGGTTCAAGTCCCCAGAAGCTTGGCGCCAAGGCGTTGTTCTATGCCGACGGACGGATCGCCGGCACGCTGGGCGGCGGCTGCCTCGAGGCCGAGATCCAGCAGCGGGCCCTCCAATCTCTAAAGACAGGCCAACCGGCCGCGTTCGATTTGCTCCTTGACCACGATTTTGGCTGGGATGACGGCTTGATTTGCGGCGGCAAGGTGCAGGGGTTGATTTTACCGAACGTGCAGCGGCTCGGGCAGGCTTTCTGGGCCGAGTTTGATCACCGGAAAGCGACTCTGAGCTGGGCCGTTAAAAGCGATTTCTCTGTCAGCCGCATTCCAGAAGATGGCCAGGCACCTGACTGGCTGTACGCGGAGCGGGTGAGTCCGCCCTGGGTCTTTTGGATCGCGGGTGCAGGCCACGTCGCCCAGGCGGTTGCCCCGCTCGCCGTCCAATTGGATTTCGCCGTCACCGTCTTTGACGATCGTCCCGCGCTGGCAAACCTCCAGTTCTTCCCCGGGGAAATAGCTCTGCGAGCGGATGCGTGGGACAAACTGCTGGCGACACCTTTTCCGGACCGTCCGGTTTTCGGGCTGATTGTGACTCGCGGCCATCGTCATGACGCGCTGGTGTTGAAAAGCTGGATCCAAAAGCCGTTCCAGTTCTTGGGTATGATCGGCAGCGCGCGCAAGGCGCGCACCATTTTTGACCATTTGATCGAGGAGAAACTCGCTACTCCCGACCAGCTTCAGCGCGTGGCGTGTCCGGTGGGAATCAAAATCAGGTCAACCAGCGTGATGGAAATCGCCGTGAGCATTATGGCGCAATTTATCGAAAAACGCGCTGAGCTGGGACCCGGACCTTCCTGTCTGCGCCACAATACGACGGCTGCCTGACTGGATACTTTTTGAGTCCGTTACTGGTTGGGCGGCCGACGCCAGCAGAGTGAATTCTCCGATACGTGGCGGGCGCATTGCCATCCGCGCAACGGCGGCTCGTTAAATTCTCTCGAAGTAACGCGCTTTTTCCCAATCCGTTACGGCGCTGTTGAAGGCTTCAGATTCGAGGCGGGCGTGGTGGACATAAAAATCGACCACCTCAGATCCAAACACTTCGCGGGCCAGGGTCGAGCGATTAAACAGCTCCGTGGCTTCGGGCAGACTCGCGGGAAGCCGGGCAAGAGCCTGGTCGACGTACGCATTGCCTGAGTACTCGGGGCCGCAATCCAGGTTCTCCTTGATTCCCCCCATGCCGGCCGCGAGCATTGCGGCGAAGGCCAGATACGGGTTCGCATCGCCGCCGGGCATGCGATTCTCGATACGAAATGATTTACCCGCCCCAACGACCCGGTACCCTACCGTGCGATTGTCGACCGCCCACGCCATGCGGGTCGGCGCCCAACTCCCCGGTTGATACCGCTTATAGCTGTTGATCGTCGGTGCGAAGAAGAGGCAAAGCTCGGGCGAGTATTTTAACAAACCCCCGAGAAATTGCCGGAACAGTTTGGAGCCGTCCTGAGCAAGCGACGCTGCTCCGCTCGCCTTTTTGCCTCCACGAGCGGGTCGTCTTTTGCCCCCGGCAAAGAGGTTCTCTCCATCTTTCCACAGGCTGATGTGGATGTGGCAGGAGTTACCTGCTTCGGTGGGGGCGTATTTGGCCATGAACGAAATGCATTTGCCGTGCTGGTCGGCGATTTCTTTAACACCTTGTTTGAATAACACATGCAGGTCGGCCATAGGCAACGGCTGCGTATAGATGAAATTAATTTCGTGTTGGCCGCGACTCCATTCGCCCTTGCTGCTTTCGATGGGGACCCGTGCCGCCGTCATGCCATTGCGAATCGCGCGCATCAGCGGTTCATCCCGCGTCGGCTGCATCAGGTGATAATCGATGCGGTAATCGCTCGATGGTTGCAGTTCCCGATAACCGTTCGTGAACGCCGAGTGGTAGCTCTGGTTGAAAAGATAAAACTCCAGTTCACTGGCACAAAAGCAGGTAAATCCTTTGCTCGCGATCCGATCCAGTTGGCGACGCAGGACCGACCGAGGCGCCTCTGCCACCAAAGAACCGTCAGGCTTGACGTGATCGCACAGCACCAGCGCCGCCCCCGCTTGCCACGGCAGAATCCGCAGCGTCTCGAGATCGGGCCGCAAGGTAAAGTCGCCGAAGCCCTTCTTCCAACTGGCAACATTGAACCCTTCCAGCGGATCCATCTCCAGGTTCACGGTTAACAGGTAATTGCACCCGTGCGTTCCGTGCCGGGCAACTGACTCGAGGAACACGTCGGCCCGAAACCGTTTCCCAACCAAGCGCCCGAATGGGTCGGGGAGCGCAACCACGACGGTGTCCAGGTGCCCCGATCGGACGTGTGCGCTAAGCTGTCGTAGGTTCATTCAGCTTTCAGCGATGTAAACATTCTTCAGCTCGGTGTAACCTTCCATGGCGGTCATGCCCAGGTCCCGGCCCAGGCCACTGCGCTTGAATCCACCGAAAGGCGCCTCGACATGGACGCTGCTGTGCGAGTTGACGCTCAGGACGCCGCTTTCGACGGCCCGAGCGACCCTGAGGGCGCGCCGCAGGTCGTTGGTCCAAAGTGAGCCGCTCAGGCCGTAAGGCGAGGCGTTCACTTCCCGCAGCATCTGGGCTTCGTCGTCGAACGGCGCGAGGCAGACCACCGGCCCGAAAATCTCTTCATGCCAGCAACGGTCGGCGGTATCAACATCAAGCAGGACCGTCGGCTGTAGGTAGTAGCCCTTGCCGGAGAGCCGTCCGCCGCCGCAGGCAAATTTGCTCCGCCGACCGCGCGCGTCAGACAAGTACTCTTCGACGGTCGCCCTTTGGCTGGCGGAAACCATCGGACCGATCTGGGTTTCAGGCTTGGCGGGGTCGCCGACGATGAGCTTTTTTGTGGCCGCGATGAAGGCATCCACAAAGCGGTCAAAAACTGGGCGTTCCACGAACATGCGGCTCCGCGCGCAGCAATCCTGGCCGGTATTGGCAAAAACGCTCATGGGGGACGTCTCGGCGGCGCGGTGCCAGTCGGAATCCGCAAACACAATGTTGGGAGATTTGCCACCGAGCTCGAGGGAAACCCTTTTGATATCTCGCGAAGCCAGTTCCATGATGCGCTGGCCAACGGAAGTGGATCCGGTGAAGGAAACCTTGCGGATCAACGGATGAGTGACGAGCGCTTCACCGATCGCGCTGCCCGAGCCGGGCAAGACCTGGAGAACACCCGAAGGCAAGCCGGCGCCATGGGCAACTTCCGCCAGAGCGAGGGCGGTGAGCGGTGAGAGCGAGGCCGGCTTGAGCACGACGCAATTACCCGCCGCCAGCGCGGGCGCTGATTTCCAGCAAGCAATCGGGAACGGGAAATTCCAGGGAACAATACAGGCTACCACACCCATGGGTTGGCGCATGGTGAAATCAAAGCCACCGCGGGCCACGGGGATGGTTTGACCGCCAAACATGGTGACCGCCCCCGCATAGAATTCAAATACCCGGGCACCGAGGGCCGCCTCGTCGCGCGCGTCGGCGATCGGTTTGCCAATGTTCAGCGTTTCGAGTTCAGCGATTCGCTCGATGTTCTCCCGCAGCGCTCGAGCGACATTAAAGAGAATTTCACTGCGTTTACCAGGAGCGAGATCCCGCCAGCCCGATTCCCAGGCTCGCTGCGCAGATTCCACCGCGGCATTCACGTCCGAGACCTCTGCGCTGGCGACCTCGACGAACTTTTCTTCGGTGGCGGGGTTGATGAGTGAAACGCGGGCAGCGGAGGCGGGTTCACGCCAGGCGCCATCCACAAACAGCCGGGTCGGTACGGTCATAACACTTCGAGATAAAGAGCGCGGATGTCTTCCCGTGTGACGGGAACCGCGTTGGTTTTGTGGCACGGATCATCGACCGCCTGGGCGACCAGGGCGTCCAGGTTGGCGGGCGTGACACCGTGCTCGCGCAACTTCGTATTAAGGCCGAGACCAGCGAGAAAATCGGCAACGAAAGCAATGGTCGCCTGGTCGGCCTCCGAATCCTTCGCCTTGATCACGTCGAGCCCACAGGCGATGCCGACGCGGCGGTACAAGCCCGGCTTTCGCGCGGCACAGAACTTCATCCCGGCCACCAGGCAAAGAGCGTTCGCCAGGCCGTGGTGCAAACGGCAAATCGTTGAAAGCGGATGCGCCAGCGAATGAACGACGCCGAGATCTTTCTGAAACGCCACCGCCCCCATGGCGGCAGCGACCAGCATCTTGCCGCGGGCGTCGAGGTCCTTGCCATCACCGTAAGCGCGCGGGAGCGCCTCCACGATCAGCCGAATTCCTTCCAGCGCAATCCCGTCACACATGGGATGGAACACTGGGCAGGTGTAGGATTCGATACAGTGGGTCAGCGCATCGGCTCCGGTAGCGGCGGTCAGTTTAGCAGGCAACCCGACCGTGAGCTGCGGGTCAAGGATGACTAACCGGGCCAGCAGTTCAGGGTGGAAAAGCACTGCCTTGCGCTGTGTTGCCTCTAGCGTAATGACTGAGCTCCGACCCACCTCGCTGCCGGTCCCGGCCGTGGTCGGGATCGCCACAAAGGGCGCCAGTCCCGACCAATCCGGCTCGTCGTAAAAACGCTCGAGTTTGAACCCCGGCCGCTTGGCCAGCAGCCGCGCGGCTTTGCCAACGTCCAGAGCGCTCCCGCCACCCAGGGCGATCACGCAATCGCAGTTGTGCTGAGAGTAAAGAGCGGCGGCTTCCCGAACGTCATTTTCGACCGGGTTGGCGTGGACTCCCGAGTACACGAACCAGTTTCCGTCCTGCCGGTCTTTCCCGAGGCCGCCGGCCAGCGCTTGGAAAGCGTCAGTCGCGAGCAACCCGGCGTCCGTCACCACCAGCGGACGTTCGATTCGCAGTCGCCGCAGCCTTTCGGGCAAATCGGACAGCGCACCGGCGCCGAACACG
>JANXQE010000379.1 GCA_025356925.1 Limisphaerales bacterium
AAGCGCCACGGCACTGGCGCACTCCAAAACTTTCGGGACTCCGGGCACAGTTCATGGAACGTCGCTCGCGCGTGACTTCAAGCCAGAGGTCTCGCCCTTGCTAAAGACCGGCAACGACTTGCAGTGCGGTGCGGAGGATGCGGTTGAGGGAAGCTCAGATCGGCGTCGGGTGTTGCGGCGGACCGGAAGGTCGGCGCGTCGTCGTCGCGGCGCCAAAGCATACGCGAGGGCAAGTTCATGGGGCCAGGGCGGCGGCGTGTGGATGCCGGTCGAGGCCGGCCAGCGCCAAATCGATTTTTACGGCAATCTGACCGTCACGAATTTCGATCCGACGAGGCGTGACGGCTGCGATTTCTGGGTCATGAGTAACCAGCACAATGGTGCGACCTTCCTCGCTCAGGTTACGGAACAGTTGCAGGATCGCTTCGCCGGTATGCGAATCGAGGTTGCCGGTCGGCTCGTCCGCGAAAACGATCCGTGGACTATTGACCAGGGCCCTGGCAATCGCGGCCCGCTGTTGTTGGCCGCCCGAGAGTTGGCTGGGTCGGTGTTTTGCCCGATTGGCCATCCCGACAGCTTCCAACGAAGCCATGGAGCGGTCGCGGCGTTCTTTGCCGGGAATCCCGCTATAAATCATTGGCAGTTCAACATTCTGCAGCACGCTGAGCTTGGGCAACAAATTGAAGAACTGAAACACGAATCCGATCTTGCGATTCCGAATCGATGCCAATTCGCGCGCTGACGCGTTCTGAATCATGACCCCATCCAGTTGAATCGTTCCTTTGGTCGGTGAATCCAGGCAACCCAGGATGTGCATCAGCGTGGACTTCCCGCTGCCGGAAGGGCCGATGATTGAAATGAACTCTCCTGCTTCAATATCCAGGGTGACGTCATCCAGCGCCCGGATTTCTTCCTCGCCGAGGCGGTAGATCTTACTGACACTACGAAGTTCAACCAGTGGCATATTTGGTTTAGCAGCTCAGCATGTTGAACTCAAGGGGTTGGCATTGACTTGGATCAGGACGACTTGCCGGCCGCTGCGTCCCGTACCACCCCGGGGGAGGCTGCTGGAACCAGTTTGGCGGGTGCAGCGGGGGCGGGGTTGGCGGTCCCCACCGTCGTGGTATTGGTGCGGGTGACTGCCGCAGCTCCGCTGGCTTTTTGTCGAGGCATGCCATTTTCACCCTTTGGACCCTGACCGGCGATGAGACGAGATTTCTTTTCAAGTTCCTCTTTGGGCAGCTCCAGAGAGACGGTTTCACCGGGTGTGAGTCCCTCCTGGATTTCAGCGAAAAAATAATCCGCGACACCCACCTTGACGTTGCGTTTTTCAAAAGCGTCTCCCTTCTGGACGTAAACAAACCGTTCCATCACATCGGTGTCCGGATTTTTTTCGGTGAATACGGCCGACAACGGCACCGCCGTCACGTTGTCGGCGGTAGCCACGGGGATCTTCACGCCGGCGGTCATCCCGGGACGGACGCGGGCGTCGACACTTTTCAACACGATTCGAGCGGGATAACCTTTGATGTTATTCTTGATCGTGGCTTGCGGCGAAATGCGCTCGACCAAACCGGTCGCCTGCAATCCGGGGACTGCTTCGATCGTGATCTCAACAGCTTCGCCGACCTTGAGCCGGGGCACGTCCGCCTGGTTGACTTGCGCATTGATGATCATCGAATTGAGGTCGGCAATCGTTAGCACCTCGGTTCCGCTGTTAAAGCCGCCCGAGCCCGACACTGCCTGGCCGATGGACACAGGTCGTGTCAGCACCGTGCAATCAAAGGGCGCCCGGACCTCGGTCTTGGTCAGATGTTCGTCGGTAATGTCCAAATCTTTCTGGTTCCGCTCCAGTGCGTTCTTTGCCAAATCAAAGGCGGTTTTGGTGTCATCGAAAACCTCCTGAGAGATCAGTTTTTCCCGTAAAAGTTCCTGGGCCCGTTTGTAGTCGCGCTCGGCTTTTTCGACCCCAAGTTTGCCCTTCTCGATGTCGGTCAGGTTCGAGGCTTTCTGCTGTTGCAATTCCGAATCGTTGAGTTTAAACAGCAGATCGTCTTTCTTGACAATGTCGCCGATATCGACAGGCAACTTTTCAAGGAGTCCATTGATTTCCGGACGAACGGAGACCTGCTCAGCCGGGGCGATCTCGCCCGCGGCATTGACTGCGAACGTGATGTCGCGCACTTCTGCGAGCGCGGTGGTCGGCCTGCCTGGCTGCGCGGCGGCGGCCTTAACCTTTTGCCAATTGTTCCAGCCGTAATACCCGCCGGCGCCCAATCCGACCATGACCAACAGGAAAATCCATTTTTTCATTTAATTGGACAACGCTAAAAGCCGACACTGCCGCCTGGCTCGCGATTTGCATCGGAGCTTGCCAGGGCAGCCACAACACGATTTGTTCTGCCCTATTAGACGCGCATGAAGCCGTCGTATTTAATAATTCTGCTGGTCATGAACTTTTTCTGGGCCGCTGTATACCCGGCATACAAGGTTCTTGGCCAGAACCTTGCCACCGGCGGCATCGTAACACTTCGTTTCGGTTTGGCTGCACTTTGTTTGCTTTTTGTTTGGCCTTGGTTGCCCGGCCCGGCGCCACGTGGGCTTGACTTGGTGTTGACCTGTTCTATGGGATTGCTGTTGTTCGTGCTCGGTCAACGCCTGCAGGTTTACGGAAACCAATTGGGCCGCGCAGGGGACTCGGCGGTGCTGATGGCTCTTGAACCACTCATCACCTCTGTGGTGGCCGCAATTTTCCTGGGCGAGCACATCGGACCGCGGCGTTGGGCCGGATTCGGGCTCGGCCTGGGTGGAGTGGCCCTGTTGCATGGGGTCTGGCGCGCTGATTTTCGCTGGGCCGGCCTGGGAGCCAGCGCGATTTTTGTTTCGTCGTTTGTCTGCGAGGCGGCTTATTCCGTGATGGGCAAGCCGATTGTGATCCGGGCGAGCGTGATGAAGATGCTCGCCATTTCACTGGCTGTCGGCACCCTCGGTAATCTATTCATCGACGGTCGAGCGACGATAACCGTTGCCCAGACACTATCGGCCCAGGCTTGGTTCATCCTTTTGGCTCTGGCCCTAATCTGCACCGCGATCGGGTACTCGGTGTGGTTCATCGTGATTCGCGAGTGCCCGGTGAACGTCGCGGCCCTGACTGTCTTTACGCAATCCGTATTTGGGGTGGGTCTGGCCGCCCTCTGGCTTCACGAGCAGCTTCACTGGGGGCAATTCTTTGGCTGTTTGGCGATCGTGGCCGGCCTCGTGATGGGGCTCTCGCGCCAGATCAGGACAAAACTTTGATGCCTTAGATTGCCCGTGCGATTTGCCTTAATGCGCCAGCGCGCGCCAAAACGCCGGCGTCGTCGGGGAAAAAGGAATAGGGATCGCCTGGGGATCATTTGTCAGAGTCACAGACGCGATCGTTTGCCAGTTGGTGGCTGGCAGCGAAAGGCTTTGCTGAAGGTCGTGCAGATGACCGATAGCGCCGCTTACTGAAATCAGCAGATTGGTGGAACCCCAGACCAATGCCAACTGGGCAGCGCGCGGCCCAGCAGCGGTTACCGGATCATCGCTGAAATCGGGAATGCCGTTATGGTTGGCATCATTGAGGTCATCGATCGAAAGCATCCAAGTGAGGTAGTCGGGCGCAGCAGTGTTCGGTTCTCCGTCAGAAAATTCAACGAACCCATAGTAATTGGTTGTCCAGGGCAAATCCCGGCGGAACAGGTTATTGGTGAAACTGAGCAATTGGGCGGCGCTGTTGGTCCAGGCGCCGGGTTGCAGGATCAGTCTACTGAACCGATTAGTGGAGACCTTCACTAACTGAAATGGTCCTTGTAATTGGCTGGTGGAGTTGCCCGTTTGAACCAGGTTGACGCTCCCCGCGACGGAGTTGGAACCAGGGTTGAAAACGAGCGGCCCAGTGTATTCGGTGAGTTCAAACACGTGCCTGAAGCTGCCCAAATCCCCATAGACGCTGTCCACCAGGTGAAGCACACAGGTACCGTCCTTCGAGCTCGCCGCGCGCTGCCAGGTCGCGGTGACCGTGCCATTTTCCATTCCGGTGGTGTAGCTGCCGGTCGTGGCAGCTCCCACATCCAGGGCGGCTTCGAAGAAATCGTTGAACCCGTTTCCGTTGAGGTCGACCGTGGGCGGCAAGTTGAGATAAAGGGTCCCGGTAACAGGCAAGCCCGAAATATCGAGTGAAAACGAGCTGATATAGGTAAGGCCGTTGTAAGGGGTCAATTCACCGTTGGGCGAGCCACTGATGGTGCTGAGGTCCAGTGTATCTCCAAAGGAATCCGTGCCTTGCTGGAAGCGCAGAGACAAGCACCAGAGGCGGGCTTTGGCGGCTTCGGCTCCTCGAGCAATGAAAGGGTAAAAACCAGAAGCAATAACCACCAGGTAGACAAGGAATCTCATGATCCAACTCCTGCTCTCATTCGTGAGATGATGAAATCAGGTAATGGTCTTGTAGTCAAGCGCTCGTTCAGTCTTGCTTCTTTTGCAGAGACCTGCGCGCGGACGGGATTCAGCAGAGCGCGGCTGCAAACCGTCCTGGAGCCGCGTGATCAGTGGCCGTTACCGGGGATCAGGGGGCTGGTTGTAGGGCCCATGCCCGTCCGAGGTATGGCGATTGAATCGCCGGGCTGCAGTCGGTTGAAGTTCACGTTCGGGTTGGCAGCGCGAATGGCGCTCTCCGGAATTCCATAGATCAGGCCGACCACGGCGGGGCTGTCGCCGTCGCGGATGGTGTAGGTGCGCCTGGGTGGGATTTGGGGTGGAGGTGGCGGTTCGGGCGCCAATTGCCCGCCCATGGCGAGGGAGTTTGCCTTGAGCTGCTCCAATTCGAGCTGCTTGAGCTCAATCGCTCGCTGATCCCCCGTCAGATTAGTATTGCCATTAATGGCATGCTGGGTCGAACTCGCGGCGAGATTAATTTGGTAGATCGTCTGCACGGCTTCGGGTGTGCCGGCCTGTTGAGCTGTCGCCATGGCCTGCCGGTACAAAGGATCGTGCAGCAGCTCATATTCCGCATACCGCTCGGGACCGAGCGCGATTTTGATCGCGTTATCGCGCTGCGCTTCCAACGCCTGCCGGACCTGGACGGAATTCGGTTCGCTGCCGTCGGCCAGCGACTGCATCTGCTGGTCCAGGCCGTCGGTCGCCCGAAAAATGGCTCGGAATTCATTTGCCGAGGGGTTGAAGAAGTGTAACTGGGAAAACTCAGTGCGCAGATTATTGGCGTCCTGTGAATAGCGCAGGAGGAATTCCTCCAACTGCCCTGGCGAGAGCGCGCGAGCCAGGTCGTCGCGGGTCGCCTGGCGCAGTTTCGCGAGCTCGACCGGGTCTGCGGGTTTGCCTTGTTGACGAACAGAGTGAACGGCATGACCGGCAGGTTCGGCGAATGGACCACCACGAACGGCACGTGCCCAACCGACGGCGACGC
>JANXQE010000400.1 GCA_025356925.1 Limisphaerales bacterium
TTCTCGAGCTCATCGAGGGTCTGGTTGACGGCCGCGGCTTCCAAGCCGATCACGCGGCTGATTGCCCCGGACAAGTCGAGTTTGGCCTCCAGCACAAAGTCAATCAGGGCCGGAAGCTCTTCCGCCAGATGATCGGACACCCCGATAATCTCTGCCTCCTTATTCAACAGCTCCTGGTAAGGGTGGATTTCGACTGGTTGCTCGGTAATCCCGGCGAGGGCGGCTCGTCCTTGAATGGCCAGCGACAGCACCGCCTGGCGCATCGTCAAGGGCAGCCCGATGAGTTCCAATGCCACGTCCACTCCACGGCCCTGGGTGAGCCTGAGGATCTCTGACACCGGGTCGCTCTGAGACGCGTCGATGGGCGAAACTCCAAAACCTTTGGCCAATGCCAATTTGGCCGGCTTAAGGTCGATGCCGAAAACCTCCTGGGCTCCGCACGCCTTCGCCAATTGAACCGCGGAGATCCCCAATCCGCCCAGGCCGAAAACCGCAACCGATTCACCCGCTTTGAGGCGCGCCTTCTTGAGCGCATGAAACGCCGTTGCCGAGGAACACATCATGATGGCTCCGATTTCGAACGAGATCTTCTGCGGCAACCGGAGCAGGCTGCGCGCGGGCATTACCAGAAATTCCGCGTAGCCGCCGTCGCGGTGCTTGCCGATCATGGCTCCGGACTGGCAGAACTGCTCGGTTCCCCGCCGACACTGCCGGCAGTTGCCGCACGTGGCCAGATAATGAACGCAGACGCGGTCCCCCGGCTGGAACTCGGCCACCTTAGCCCCGGCAATCTCGACCAGGCCCGCGACCTCGTGGCCCAGCGTCAAAGGCAACGGCTGCACGCGCGAGCGGCCGGACCGGTAGTGCGCGTCTGAGTGGCAAATCCCGGCCGCCTTCACTCGAACCAACACGTCGTGAGGCCCGACGGCGGGAACGGGGACCTCGCACAGTTCGAGCGGCCGGTTCGGTGCGATCAACCGGATGGCTTTCATACCCTGGTCGTGAGCCGCCATCCGGCTAAGGTCTGGGCTGAACCAGCAGAGCAAATCTGCCCCGAGTACAACTCGGCCCGGTTTGAGCGCAGCACCTCACCAACGCAATCGCCAGTTCGGTTCCAGCGCACGGCGGTGCATGCGAAGTTTTGAAATATTTTTCTGTTCATAAGACAATGACCTGATACGCTTAAGCTGTTGCGATACGCGATGCCAACCAGAATCCGTGGGCGCGGCGGCCGGGCGCGAACGGCGAAGTTGCAGGTCCGGGACGAGTTTTGCCGTGTGTCCACAAAAGGAGAAGCCTAGTCATGAATCCAAACGGAACCATCAGCGAGATCCTCAGCCACAAAGGCAGCCAGGTCTGGTCCATTTCCCCGGAGTCGACCGTGTTTGACGCGATCCATCTCATGGCGGACAAAAACATCGGCGCGCTGCTGGTAACCCAGGGCGAAAGCCTTCTGGGTATCCTGACCGAGCGCGATTATACTCGCAAAGTTGCGCTCAAAGGAAAATCGTCGAAACAAACCGCCGTCAAGGAAATCCTCTCCGGCCAGGTCATCCACGTAACCCCGGAGAATACTGTTGAGGACTGCATGCGGCTCATGACCGATCACCGGGTCCGGCATTTGCCCGTGCTCGAAGCGGGGCGGATTCTGGGCGTCGTTTCGATTGGTGATCTCGTCAACTGGACCATCACAGCCCAAAGTAGCACCATTCATCAGTTGCAAACGTATATCTCGGGAGTCCCAGGCTGACTCAGGCTTCATCGCTGCCGCCCGCGCGTGATCGATACGGCCACGTACCGGGCCTGGGCGATGACGAATTTCTTGGCTTCCACGACGACTGAATCCGGCTCGTACTCCAGCATGACCCGGTCGGCAATGTTTGAGACCAGTTTCTCGAGCAACCGCCAGCTCCGGCCTTCCCCAAACTGGAGCAAATCATCCACGACTCGTTGGTAGTTGATGGTTTTCTCAACGCGATCCGTGAGCGCCGCCGCCGTAAAATCGACGCTCATCTCGATCGTGAGCAACAATTTCTGAGGTCTGGCGCGCTCCTGGTCAGTCACCCCGACGCAGTAGTGGACCTCCAAATCAATAATTGCGATCCTGGCCATGTTATCCTTTAAGCTTTAGCAGCAGCCTGCGAGTCGGCTCGTTCACCGGCAGCTCGAGCGCGTGGGCGAGAGTCATCCAACGGAATTCCCTGGCCTCATCATTCAGCGTTACCGCCGTTGTTCCGACGCACCGGCAGGTGTAGTTGAGCAGAATGAAATGTTCGTCGCGATAGAATTCTTTCGAGTGAATGCAGTCCTGCACCATCGCAAATTCAATGTCACCCACCTCCAGATCAGTCTCCTCCTTGAGCTCCCGCCGCAAAGCGGATTCCGCAGGCTCACCCCATTTGATTTTGCCACCCGGGATGCCCCACAAGTCGGACCATTTGTGCGTTCGCACCAACAGCACCTCGCCGAGAGTGTTGAAGATCAACCCACCGACTGTGGTCGTTGGACGATGCTCCCGGTCAGTGGCGGCGGCGTCCGGTTTCAGGTGAAAACCTCGCCGATCCAGAATCTGGCGCAATTCGCCCAGGTGCTCGACAATCAAGTCCGGCGCTGATGCGCGCAGTTGTTCGAGTGTGTTATAGCCGGTCAGCACCGCGCAGGAATGAATGCCGCCGTGCTTGGCCGTTTCGATGTCGTGCTGCATATCCCCGATAAAAATAGTTTCGCCCGGGTCGAGGTGGTTTTCTTCGATGATTTCATGAATTTTTTCCCGTTTATCCCAGATGTTGACGTAGGCCTTCTCGAGGTATTCCCCAAATCCCGTCACGGCAGCCTGGACGGCATAATGATCGCGATGCACCGTGCTGAGCAGAAAGGTGCGCCGCTTGTGCTGGCGACAAAACTCGAGGAAGTCTCGCGCATGAGGCAAGGCGCAGATGGAGTCTTGCACTTGCCGGAACCGGCTATGAAACCAACCCTCAAGTTGAGCAAGCGGGATGTGGGGGACGTGCCGGTCATAGAAACTGGCGAAGGGGAGGCAAAATTCCGATCGGAACTGCTCCAAACTCATTTCCGCTCGTTCGGATTGAGTCAGGACGTAATTCGTCGCTCTCCAAACCGCGGGCAGATCATCCACCAGGGTCCCGGACCAGTCGAAAATCACGTTGCGAATCATGGACGAATTGTAGTCGCTCGAACTAATCCGGCAACCTCCGCGGTTGACTGAGATTAGCCGGGGATGGACAGCCGGGCCACTTCAGGGCACCGACTTTGAGAAGGTCGGGCACGCCGCAAATGTTTATCAGAAACAGGACCTGGCCGGTCCACGAATCGTCACTGACTCGCGGCCAAAGCCGGGAAGGCCACACACGCTGGGTGGGCTGCTGAAGCAAGCTCACGCGAGGCGTTTGGAAAAGTGAGCCAGGCCAAGCCCCGTTAGACCGTCATGATCTCTTTTTCCTTGTGCGCCAAGTGCTGGTCGATCTTGGAAGCGTAATCGTCCGTCAACTTCTGCAGTTCTTTCTCCGAGTGCTTTACGTCGTCTTCGGTGGTCCCGCTGTCGTGGCCATGCTTTTTCACTTGCTCCATCGCATCCCGCCGTACGTGACGGATCGCGACACGTCCGTCTTCGGCCATCTTGCGCACGATTTTGACGAATTCCTGCCGTCGTTCCTCGCTCAACTCGGGAAAGAAAATGCGAATGGTGCGGCCCTGGATCGAGGGGGTCAGCCCCAGATTGCTCTTTTGAATCGCTTTTTCGATCGCGTGGAGCGAACCGGCATCCCAAGGTTGGATCGCCAGCGTCCGCGGCTCAGGCGTGGTGATCCCTGCCAATTCGCGGATCCTCATCTGGGCTCCGTACACCTCGGCCAGCAGATTCTCCACCAGTGCCGGAGAGGCCTTGCCCGTGCGAACGCCCGCAAACTCGTTGATGACGACCTGTTCGGTCTTGCTCATCTTGTCGTCGGCCTCGAGTAAAATATCGTCCATTGCCATAGATGAGTGAAGATTAACAAACCCAAGCCCTCGTGTATAGGGGCAAACCCCCGCGGTTTGCACAACGCTCTTGCCTTGAAGTTCTTCATCACTAGACTCCGCGCGCGATGCTGAACCTGAGTTCGTTAAACCCGCAACAACGCGAGGCCGTCGAAACGCTCCGCGGACCGGTCTTGATTCTCGCCGGCGCCGGAACGGGCAAGACTCGGGTGATCACTTTTCGTATCGCCCACCTGGTCGAACAGGGCGTTTCGCCCGGGAATATCCTGGCCGTGACTTTTACCAATAAAGCCGCGCGCGAAATGCAGGAACGGATCTCGAAACTCATTCCGCGGAACCGCAAAAGCGCCAGGAATCGTGCCGCAAATCCTTTGGCGAACAGTGCTGCCGCCGCTGACGTTCCCCTTCGCTTCGTGCCGGGAGCCGACCACGGCGCTCCTGAGGCGGCATCCGAGAACCCTACGATTTGCACTTTCCACTCTCTGTGCGTGCGGATTTTGAGGCAGCACATCGAAAAGCTTGGCTACAAGCGGAATTTCGTGATTTACGACGAAGCGGAACAATTGAGCGCCGTTAAAAAGATTCTTGCCCAGATCTCGGCGAAGGGTGAAAAAACGGATCCGGCCGCGATTCTGAGTCTGTTGAGCCGGTTCAAAAACGGCGGAGAGCGCAACGGGTTGTTCACGGACCCGAGCGTGGCAGCGATGGCCGAACACATCCGTTTGCGCTACGAATCGGCGTTGCGAGCGTGCAATGCGGTGGACTTCGATGACCTGATTCTGTTGACGCTGCGACTGTTTTCCGAGCATCCGGAGGCGCTGGGCGCCTGCCGGGAGCGCTTTCGCTACGTGATGGTCGATGAATATCAAGACACCAACAGCGCGCAGTTTAACCTGGTTCATTCCTTGACGCGCGAACATCGAAACCTGTGTGTGGTCGGTGATGACGACCAGAGCATTTATGGGTGGCGAGGAGCCGAAATCGCCAACCTGCTGGAGATGGAGCGAGATTATCCTGAAGTCAAAATCATCAGGCTGGAGCAGAATTATCGATCCACCAACACGATCCTCGACGCCGCGAACGCGGTCATCAAAAACAACCTGCGCCGCCGCGGCAAAAAGCTCTGGTCCAATAAGGGCCCCGGCGAAAAGATCGCGCTGCACACGTTCTCCGACGACGAAGCCGAGGCGCGAACCGTGGTCGAACAGATTGACTACGCCCGCGCCACGAAGCGGGCCGCGTGGTCCGAACACGCGATTCTTTTTCGCACGAACGCCCAATCGCGAGTCCTGGAGACCGCGCTGCGGCAGGCGGGCATCGCCTATCACCTGATCGGCGGCCAAAGTTTCTTCGACCGGCGCGAGGTAAAAGATTTTCTCGCCTACCTGAAA
>JANXQE010000453.1 GCA_025356925.1 Limisphaerales bacterium
CACCAACGACCCGCCGCGCGCCTTGGTCCATGAACTGGAGCAAACCGCACCCACGCTCGCCTTCGAGGCTATGGACCCCCTGGCTCTGGATGCGGCCGGCAACCTCCTGTTACACCGCACGCCCTTCGCCTTGGAGTGGCTCGACATCCAGCACCACCGTGCAGCCCGGCAAGTAAACCTCGAACGTGGTCCCGTCGAGCAACCGCCGCAGGTTTGGAATACAACCCGGGACGGTGGCATCTTCGCCGGGCTTTGCCGCGAACGGCGCCTGTCCACCTGGGACGGCCGCACCGGTCGGAGACTCGCTTCGATGAGCGTCCCGGTCGCCGACGCCTGGTTTCTCGCCCTGAGCCCGGATGGCAAAACGGTCGCCCTCACTTTGGGTGAAGATGGATTCCTGCTTTGCTCTCTGGCGCGGCAGACCTCGGTCCGCTTGACCGGTCACTCCGACCAGGGAAAATGGGCCGCGTTCTCGCCGGACGGCCGTCTGTTGGCGACCGCCAGTAGCGACGCCACCATCAAGCTTTGGGAGGTGGCGTCGGGTCGCGAATTGGCCACTCTGCGCGGACACCTGACCGGGGTCAGCGCGGTCGCTATTGCGCCGGATGGCCGCACGCTGGTCTCGATCGAGCCGCAGCAGGGCCTGCGCTTTTGGGATCTCCCGACCCTGCGCGAGGTGGCCGTCGTGCCGATGCCTACGGCCGGCGAGTGGCTCCAGTTCGCCCCGGACGGGCACACTCTCGCCGTGGGTTTGTTGGACGGAGGAATCCGCCTCCTCAAAGCGCCCTAGACGGCGGGCCAACAGTAAAACTCGACGACTGCGGCTCATCGGGAGCCTACATTAAGCGATTTTGCACTAATGATCCTTTGAATCTGGAACAACTTATGCTTCTTATTCTCCGTGAAGTTGGATAAATCCGCCCACATTCGTCGCCTCCCGTTCCTGGCTAACTTCGACGATGCCGCCGCCTTTTATCAAAGGGAGAAGGATCCTTTTTACCTCGCCGCTCTCATGGTCCAATGCTGGCTCGGCGGCCTTGTCCTTCACGCCGCCGCCCAGTATGCCGGGAAGAAAAACCCCAAGGAACGCGCGCTCCAAAGCGGCGAAGCCTGGCGGAGCTTTAGCGAGATGTTCGGCGCAAACCCGGATAGCGGCCAATCCTACCTGCTCGCGTGCTTATTCCAATTCAGCGCCAGCGACGACTCCCCCGGCAACTCCCTCAGGTAATAGATCATTTCCTGCGTCTTGGCTTCGGACAGCACTGCGTCATCCTGCATCGAAGCATTGGCGACCTCTACCGCCAACTCGTGGACACGATCCCATTCGCGGGTTGGCCCGCCTGCGAGTTCTCCAGAGGAAGGATGGAGGATCGAGGATAAGGGATCGACTCCGGGCGAGACGCCCGTCCCCGCGCCCCCAATCGCAAATTGCCAATCTAAAATCGCAAATCCGCGCGTTCCCTGGAACATCTATTTCCGCGTGACGCTGCCCGGTGCCATCCAGTTCGGCCTGGTCGATACCATCAATCGCGCCCGCGGCACCCACATCACGCCGGTCCAGTTCCTGGCCGATTGCCGTGCCCGCGCGCGCGACGATGACATTTCCGAACAGTCGTACCTGTGCAACCCCCTCGGCGCCGCATCCAACCATGTCGTCGAATGGAGCGCCATCGAGCGCTGTCGTTCCGATTACGCAATCGAACGGGTCCACCTCGAGGCCGACCAGATGGACACACAGTTCGGGGAATTCAAGCCCTTCGCCGAACAAGAACGCAAAAACAAGCTCGAGAAATTTCTGCGAGATTCGTTTGCCGGCTTGTTCGCGTCGAAAAAACATGACCTCGGTTTCGTCATCATGAACCAGCTCTCCGTCGCCGAGAAACGCTTCCCCAAATCCGAGGCGGACATCGCAGCCGATTTCTTTGCGCTACGCAAAATGCATACTGGAACCAAGTGGGCCTTCAGCGAGACCCGCAACACGCTCAACCCCGCCAGCCACTGCGATATCGCCTGGGCTGGAGCCTTGGTATGCCCAAAGTCTCTCGAATCTTTTTTATCATTTCCCGTAATCACACGCAAAAAG
>JANXQE010000519.1 GCA_025356925.1 Limisphaerales bacterium
TTTCTCCGGGCACCCATGGCAACAACAGCCTCGACTTTGCGGGCGATTACGGTAGCGGGGACTTCCAGGTGTACGATGGACAGGGCCACACCAACAATCCCGTCACTGGCCAGCCTTATGCTCCGAACGTAGTGAAACGCGGTGATTACGCGCGCGTGCTGGCGGAGTTTTGGGCGGATGGCCCCAGTTCCGAAACCCCGCCCGGACATTGGAACGTCCTCGCCAATTATGTGTCGGACAATCCTCTGACTGTCAAAAAAATCGGCGGCGTCGGTCCCGTCGTGGACGACCTGGAATGGGACGTAAAGCTGTACTTTGCGCTGAACGCCGCGGTTCACGACGCAGCGTGCGCTGCCTGGGGAACCAAACGCGCCTACGATGGTTGGCGACCGATGTCGGTCATTCGCTACTTGGCAGGACTTGGCCAATCAACCGATCCCAACCTCCCATCCTACAACACCAACGGACTTCCCCTTATTACCAATCTGATCGAGTTGGTCAGCGCGGATACAGCGGCACCCGGCGGGCGTCATGCGGGCTTGACTCCGGGAAAAATCGCGGTTCGCGCCTGGCCCGGTCCGCCGGCTGATCCTACCAACCTGCACAGCGGCGTGGTCTGGATCCACGGCGACACCTGGAGCACCTATCAAAAAACGAACTTCGTGACCCCAGCCTTTCCTGGATATTTTTCGGGTCACAGCACTTTCAGCCGCGCCGCCGCGGAGGTTCTGGCAGGGATCACAGGCTCCCCTTATTTCCCGGGCGGCCTCGGTACCTACAGCAATTATGTTCTTCAATTTGAACAAGGGCCGTCTCAGCCCATTGCTTTGCAGTGGGCCACCTATTACGACGCGGCTGACGAGGCCGGAATCTCGCGGATCTGGGGTGGCATCCACCCGCCCATTGATAATCTTGTAGGTCGGCGGATCGCTGCGCAGGTCGGAAAGGGCGTATGGGCGTTGGCTCAGCAGTATTTCGACGGCTCGGTGACTCGGACACCCGTCACCATCGCACTGACGCAACCAGCGTCGGGCACCAATCAGATCCGGCTTAACGTTCTTCGCGGCTTGTATTATAAGCTCCAATCCACAGCGGATCTCAACCTGCCGTTCAGCGATGAGCCAGGCGGCGCGACGTTGGCTTACGATACCGCCCTCACCGTCACCAACACGGCCTCCGGCGGCCAAAGGTTCTATCGCGCGGCATGTTTGCTGGGGCCGTGATGGCTCGTACCCTGATGGCGAGGCGACGGGAATCGAAATCCGAAGGCCGAAAGAAACCCGAAATCCGAAGCAAATCCCGGTTCCCGAGAGTAGACTCCAGAACTTTCGCGGTTGAACTTCCAAACCCCTTTTTATTCGGCCTTCGGCCTTCGGGTTTCTTTCGGGCTTCGGATTTCGGCCTTCGAGTTTCACCCCCGCCCTCTTCCGGTTTGCCCTCGGGCGACCCAATAGATAATATCAAAACTGGTTCGCACTGAACTTATGTCCACCCCAGCCGACAACCGCCCCGCACCGCGCAAAAAATACGTGCGCGCGGTTGGGCCGCGGCTGCGCATCCTTCTTTATTTCATTTTTGCGGCTGTGGCGGTGCTGTCTGCCAATTCGATTTATCTCAGCGCGATCAGTTTTTTGGAATGGGTGAAGAACGATCCGAACCTCACCTACCAGAACTGGTTTTACATGGTGATGTTCGGCACCCACCTGGTGCTGGGATTCATCCTGGTCCTGCCAGTCGTGATCTTCGGCCTGGTCCACATAAAGAACGCGCACGATCGGCCAAATCGGCGAGCCGTCAAGGTCGGGTACCTTCTATTCGTCACGAGTCTGGCGCTGATGATCACAGGTCTACTCCTGACGCGGATCGATATCTTTCAGTTCAAGAATGTGGGGCTGAAAGATCCGCGGCTGCGTTCTCTGGCGTATTGGGCACACGTCATCACGCCCTTGCTGGCGGTGTGGCTTTACGTCCTGCACCGGTTGGCGGGACCGCGCATCAAATGGCAAGCAGGCGTTCGTTGGGGTGCCGCAATTGGCGTTGCCGTCGTCGGCATGGTCTTCCTCCATTCGGCACATCCGAAGAAAAATCAAGTCGGCTCCATCGAGGGCAAGATGTATTTCCTGCCGTCCATGGCGCGAACCGCTACGGGTAATTTTATTCCAGCGCGCACGCTGATGATGGATAGCTACTGCCTCAATTGCCACCAGGATGCTTACCAGGGTTGGTTCCATAGCGCGCACCATTTCAGTTCCTTTAACAACAAGCCGTACCTCTTCAGCGTCCGCGAAACGCGTGAGATTGCCCTCAAGCGCGACGGCAACGTCAAAGCCGCCCGCTGGTGTGCCGGCTGTCATGATGTCGTGCCTTTCTTCAGCGGAGCCTTTGACGACCCCAGATACGATGACGTGAACCATCCCACCGCCCAGGCCGGCATCACGTGCACCGCCTGTCATGCCATTACCCATGTCAATAGCACCATCGGCAACGCCGATTACACCATCGACGAACCGATCCATTACCCATTCGCTTACAGCACCAATCGCTTTCTCCAATACCTCAATCAGCAATTGGTCAAGGCCAAGCCCGAGTTTCACAAGAACACTTTCCTGAAGCCGTTCATGCGCTCGGCCGAATTCTGCTCGACGTGTCACAAGGTCAGCATCCCGCAAGACCTCAACAAGTACAAGGAGTTTTTGCGCGGCCAAAACCACTACGATACCTATTTGCTCAGCGGTGTTTCGGGCCATGGCGCGCGCAGCTTTTATTACCCGGAGAAGGCGGTGCAGAATTGTGCCGGCTGCCACATGCCCCTCAAGAAGTCCGAGGATTTCGGCGCGAATTTTTTCAACCCGACCAATACCTCCGGCCGCTATATCCACGATCACCTTTTCCCGGCTGCCAACACCGGTCTGGCCTATATCCGCGGGGACCCTGATATCGTGAAGGTCGAGGAGTCATTCCTAAAAGGAACGATGCGGCTGGACATCTTCGGCATCAAAGCGGGCGGCGCGATTGATTCCCCGCTCACCGCCCCGCTCAGGCCAAAGATTCCGGCGCTTAAGCCCGGCGGGAAATATCTCATCGAGGTCGTCCTCCGTACCACCAAGCTTGGTCACCCGTTCACCCAGGGGACGGTCGACTCGAATGAAGTTTGGGCTGATGCGAAAGTCTCGAGCGGTGGAAAGATTGTCGGCCGCAGCGGCGGCTTGGGCGCGCATCGTGAGGTGGATCCCTGGTCCCATTTTGTCACAGTATACATGCTGGATCGCGACGGCAACCGCATCGATCGCCGCAACCCGCAGGATATCTTTACACCCCTCTACAACCACCAAATCCCCCCGGGCGCGGCCCAAACCGTCCACTACGAACTCGCGGTTCCCGAAAACCAAACAGAGCCGCTAACCGTCCAGGTCAGGCTCCAGTATCGCAAGTTCGACACGATTTATATGAACTATGTCTTTGGCACCAACTACACCAAAGGCGCGCCGTTCACCGTGACCAACGACCTGCCGATCGTCACCATGGCTTCGGACGAGATCACGTTTCCCATTGAGGGCAGCGCCGTCGTCTCGGCACCGCAGGCATCCGCCATTCCCGAGTGGCAGCGCTGGAATGATTACGGCATCGGCCTCTTGCTCGAAAGTACCGACCGCGGGTCCGAGAAAGGTGAACTCATTCAGGCCGCGCAAGCGTTCGAAGAAGTGGAGAAGTTCGGACGCGCCGATGGCCCCGTCAACCTCGCGCGCGTGTATTTCAAAGAAGGCCGCCTGGACGATGCCGTGGCTGCTTTGCAGCGCGCTCTCAAGTTCGAGCCACCCGCGCCGCGTTGGACGGTAGCCTGGTTCAACGGCCTCGTGAACAAACAGAACGGTTTTCTCGACCAGGCCATTACCGAATTCCGGAGCATCCTGGAAGATCGCTATCCGGAACTGGACAGGCGCGGTTTTGATTTCAGCAAGGACTACGAGGTCATTAACGAACTCGGCCAGGCCTATTTTGAGAGGGCCAAAACGGAGCGCGCCAATCCCGAGAAACAAAAGGACCTCCTGAGCCAGGCAGCGGCACAGTTCGAAAAGACACTGGCGCTCGACTCAGAAAACCTGACCGCCCATTACACGCTCTCATTGATTTATGCCCAACTGGGCGATGAACCACGGGCCGCCTACCACCGGCGCGAACACGAAAAATATCGTCCTGATGACAACGCCCGCGACCACGCGATCAGCGTCGCCCGCCGCGCCGATCCCGCCGCCGACCACGCCGCCCAGGCCACCGTGATCTATTCTTTGCAGCGCCCCGGGGCTCCGGAGCTGGACACAGCAGTTCCGCCCAGGCTCGTCCTATCGCCGGCACCTCATCACAGGCAACAATGATCCGAACGGAGGACTCAGCCACCCGTAGTCCCGCAGGGACGACCGACAATAGCCCAGCGATTTATCGCTGGGCATTCAATAGCCTCGCAGTAAAGTCCCGCCAGGGACGGAAGAAATCGCACTCGACCGCCGCGCTCTGCCCATTCGTTGTTCCGTCCCTCGGGGGACTGGGGCGCGTCCCCTTCGGCCACCCACCGCTGAAGCAGTGGGCTAGTTTCTTCCGCCCTTCGGGCTGATTGCTGCTCACTTTATGAACAAGACCCCCACTCCGCCAACCGACGACCAGGATGAATTGGTCCACGCCGATGACGCGGTCATTGGCCGAGCTGTTCGTCGATCAATACTCGCCTTGCTGACAATCCTGATAATTGGTGGCGGCATCGTACTGGTTTTGAAACGCAAACCTGCGCCGCCTCCCTCACAGCTCACCAGGATGTCGGCACCCGTGGTTCCCGAGCGGCCTCAGGAGGCAATTCCGACCGCAAGGTTCACGGACATTACCAAAACCTCGGGGATCGATTTTGTCCACAACAGCGGCGTGTACGGAGCCAAGCTTCTCCCGGAAACCATGGGCAGTGGTGTCGCTTTTTTCGACTTCGACAACGATGGCCATCAGGATCTCCTCTTTATCAACTCGACCTACTGGCCCTGGCACATTCCCGAAGGCAAAAAACCAACTACGCCCGTTCTCTACCATAACGATGGCAAGGGGCATTTCTCAGACGTCACCGCTGGGTCCGGGCTGGACCTGAGCCTCTACGGGATGGGTGTGGCCATTGGCGACTACGACAACGATGGGCTGGACGATGTCTTCATCACCGCGGTCGGTGGCAATCATTTATTCCATAATGAAGGCGGCGGAAAATTCAAGGAGGTCACACTGGACGCTGGTGTGGGTGGCTCAACCAACGACTGGAGCACCTGCGCCGCCTGGATCGACTACGACAACGACGGCAAGCTTGACCTCTATGTGGGCAATTATGTCACCTGGTCCCGCAAAATCGATGCCGAGGTGGGCTATAAAATCGACGGAAAGACCCGCGCCTACGGCCAACCGATGAACTTCGCCGGGGCGTTTCCGCGCCTGTATCACAATGAGGGGAACGGGCATTTCACGGACGTTTCGGCGCAGAGCGGACTGCAGGTGAAAAACCCGGCGACCGGGGTTCCGGCGGCCAAAACACTGGGAGTGGCCCCCATCGACCTGGATGGTGACGGTTGGATCGACCTGGTGGTTGCCAATGACACCGTCCAAAACTCTGTGTTCCTCAACCAGCACGACGGCACCTTCAAGGAAATCGGCGCCGCCTCGGGCATCGCTTTCGACAGTTACGGAAATACCCGTGGAGCGATGGGCATCGATGCCGCCCGCTACCGCAACGACGGTAAAATCGGGATCGCGATTGGCAACTTTGCCAACGAAATGACCGCGCTCTGTGTTGCGCAAAACCAGCCGTTGCTCTTCACCGATGAAGCCATCGCCGAAGGTATCGGTCCGGCCAGCCGGCTGTTGCTCAAGTTTGGGGTGGTCTTCTTTGACTACGATTTGGATGGGCGTCTCGATCTGCTCACCGCGAACGGCCATCTCGAAGAGGAAATCTCAAAGATCCAGAAAAGCCAAACCTATGCTCAGCCAGCCCAGTTGTTCTGGAACGCCGGCGAGCGCAGCGGCGGATGTTTTGTCGTCGTGCCGTCCGACAAGTGCGGAGCTGATTTGGTTAAGCCGATCGTCGGCCGAGGTCTCGCTTTTGCCGATATTGACGGCGACGGCGATTTGGATGTTGTCATGACTCAAACCGGCGGTCCGCCGCTGCTGCTCAGGAACGACCAGGATTTGCATCATCATTGGATTCGACTGAAGCTGATTGGCACCAAATCCAACCGCGATGCCATCGGGGCCTGGATCAAAGTGCGTGTGAACGGCCAAATCCTCCTGCGCCAGGTGATGCCCACCCGCAGCTACCTGTCACAATCCGAGCTGCCGGTCACAATTGGCCTTGGTTCCGCGACCAAACCCGAGTCGGTCGAGATCACCTGGCCCGGCGGTGCCGTTCAGAGAGTCGAATCGGTGAACGTCGATCAGCCCACCGTCATCACCCAAGCGCCTTAACACA
>JANXQE010000553.1 GCA_025356925.1 Limisphaerales bacterium
TATACGCCCAAGCCCTCCCGCGGTGCTCGGACCTGTACCTCACGCTCGTCCAACGCAACCTTGAGGGTGATGCCTTCTTCCCTTCGTTCGAAGATCAATTCGAGCTTGTCGAAACTCTCATGGACTCTCCCGAATTCAAAATCCTGCATTACCGTCAGGCCTTCCGTGATAGCCTGGCCGTCGACCTGCTCCAGTTGTGAGTAGCGCAGATCTGCAGACTCTACAGCCGCTCCGGCGGTATGACTGCCTGGTTTTCCAGTTTTCCCTGGCAGCCAGACCACTGGCAACGTCGGAAGCCGCATTGCAAACGGTCGTACCGTTTGAAATGATTTGCGCCAACCAATATGAGTAGCATCTCGAATCTTCCGCGAGGCCTCTGGGCAGCTTTGCTCTCCGTTACCCTCTCCGCGACAGCTCAAAACGGAATTCCATCATCGCCGACAGCATCCGGGCTTTCCACTAATCACGACTACTGGGCGGTCGAAGATGCCAAGGAGCGGGAGAAGTTGCCGCTTTATAAAATTATTCCGGCCGCGAGGCCAGACGAATTGACGCCGGCGAATGGCTATCCCAAGTCCGAGACGTTCCAAACGTGGCATCGTTCGCACGGGGATAACGGTGGCATGCGGTATTCTGCGCTGGACCTGATCAATCGCCTGAATGTCACGAACCTGGAGCAGGCTTGGATCTACCACTCGGGCGACGGCAGCAACAACCTGCAATGCAATCCGATCATCGTGCGTGAGATGATGATTGCGCCGACTCCCGGAAAGTTCATCGTGGGCATCAACGGGGAAAACGGAAAGGAACTGTGGCGGTTCAAGCCGGAAGGACGTCCGGCGTTTCGCGGATTGATCTACTGGCCGGGCAGCGTGGCCGCAACGGAACGTGTGATGTTTTGCGCGGGCAAGTATCTTTACGCGCTGAATCCCAATACCGGCGAGGTAATCTCGAGCTTTGGTGAGAATGGACACGCGCTGTTACCCGGCCGGGTACAAGGCGGTTTTGGCGCGGCCGCCGCCGGGCCCGCCATATTTAAGGAGATTATTGTGGTGCCCGGGTTTGAAAAGGATGTATGGGGATTTGACGTCGTCACGGGCAAGCAGTTGTGGACCTTTCACACCGTGCCGCACCCCGGGGAATTTGGTTACGAGACGTGGAACCGCACGGAAAGCTATGGCGCGAACTGCTGGACGGGCATGGCGCTGGATGAGGTGCGCGGCATTGCGTATATCTCCACCGGCGGAGCAAAACCAAACTTCATCGGGGTCGGGCACCTGGGTGACAACCTCTTCGCAAATTGCCTGGTTGCGCTGGACGCGCGGACGGGCACGCGACTTTGGCATTTTCAGGAGATCCCGCACGACCTTTGGGATCGGGATATATCCGCTCCACCAAACCTCGCGACCATCACGCGTGACGGCAAACGGGTGGACGTCGTCGCGGTCACCACCAAGAATGCCGACACGCTGCTGCTGGACCGCGTGACGGGCAAACCGATTTTTCCGTTTCGCATGCGCCGCGCGCCGACGAGCGATTTGCCAGGCGAAGTTACGGCGCCCTACCAGCCGGACCTGGAGTTGCCCGAGCGATTTGGGAAGATGGAATTCACCGCTGCGGACCTCACCGACCGGACGCCGGAAGCCGCGGAATTTGTCGCGGCTCGGTTCAAGAGCGTCACCACGGGCTTCTTTCGTCCGGGCAGCCTGGGGCATCCCAATTTGTATTGGGGCATGGATGGCGGCGCAGAATGGTCAGGCGCGTGCGTTGATCCTGGGACTGGCCGGCTCTACGTGAGCGCAAACAATCTCGGCTGGTTGATTTCTATTTTCCGCGATGACGATCCGCCGGACGACTCGTCCGGGCCAAAATCGCGGGGCCGGGTAGTGTACGAGACCGCGTGCGCGCAATGCCACGGGCTGGACAAACTGGGCATCGGTGTCGCGCCGCCTTTGCGTGGACTGCGCTTTCGGTTGTCCGACTCGGAGATCATGCGGCAGGTTCGCACGGGCACCAATGGCATGACGGCCTTTCCCACGTCCACGATGAGCGAGGCCGATCTCAAGGCCGTAACCGATTACCTGCTCCTGCGCGATCGCACCACGCCGCCGGCGACTGAGAAATCCGAACGGCCCCGCTACAGCTTCACGGGTTATCCCAGGTTCCTGGACAACGAGGGCTATCCGGCCAGCAAGCCGCCATGGGGCACGCTGAACTGCCTCGACCTCAACACAGGCAAACTGGTTTGGAAAGTGCCGTTGGGCGAATACCCGGAACTCGCCGCGCAGGGCGTTCCCAAGACCGGGACAGAAAACTACGGCGGAGCGATTGTCACGGCGGGCGGGTTGCTGTTTTGTTCCGGGACGCGCGATGCGAAAATCCGCGCGTTCGACAAGGAAACCGGTGCAGAATTGTGGTCCGGCAAACTACCGTGGGTCGGCAGCGCACCACCGGCGACGTATTCAATCCGCGGGCGCCAGTTTGTCGTGATAGCCTCGACCGGAAACAAGCTTGGCAAGCAGAGCGAGTACGGCGACGCCTACGTTGCGTTTGCTTTGCCGGAGACGAAGTGAGTTGATGGAGCAGCTTAGGGTTCCATGGTCGACCCGATGGCAGACGAAAGCGTCGGTTATTGATTTTTCTGATGTAGCGAGAAAAAATATCAATTTCCACGAATCCACCTGGTGAGGTTAAATTGGTTTCATGAAGAGAAACCACAAAGAAGCGAACATCGAACGACGGCTAGGAATGCGGCATCTGCTTCAGTTGTGCTTGCTGGCCGTGGTCATGGTGCTGGTTTTGGCTGGGTGCACGCAGGATGCAAAGGTCGCCGCCGACAGCAATCCCTTCGGCAACTATACCCTAGTAAGCGTCGACGGGAAGAAAGTGCCTTGCAGCGTGCAGCACGAAGGGCACATGCTGGCCGTTAAGTCCGGCGCTTTCTCCATCAATTCCGATGGTACTTGCGGCAGCAAGGTAGCTTTCTCCGGGCCGGCAGGCGGCGAGGCAAGTCGTGAGGTCAAGGCGACCTACACTCGCCTAGGCTCAAGCCTGACCATGCGGTGGGAAGGAGCAGGCACTACCACCGGCACCGTGGAGGGTGATACCTTCACCATGAACAACGAAGGGATGATCTTCGCTTACCGCAAGTAAGATGGTGTTGCGTGCCCTCCTGGCCTGGGCGCTGTTGGGTTTCGCAGGAAGATCCGTAAATTCGACTCTTCCCCAGCGCTCGACCAGGCGAACACTCATCAAAGACCCGCGTTAGCCGCGGCTTTTGGATTGATGACCCTAAGGGCAATGCCGTTTAGGAATTCGACTGGAAATCGCATGAAAACCAACGGTTTGAGCTTGGCATTCGCTTTTTGCGATACGCTGATTCTTGGATTCCAAGCAGTTTTAAGGGATTTTGGCTCATTTCCAGCTTTTCAGTCGACCGCGTGGCTTCACCGTACGAAAATAAGGTCCTTCGGTGTG
>JANXQE010000457.1 GCA_025356925.1 Limisphaerales bacterium
TTCCTGGACGAGATCGGGGAAATCGACGCCTCGATTCAAGTGAAACTCCTGCGCTTTCTCGGCGAGCGCACCTTCGAGCGAGTCGGCTCCAACAAGACCCTCTCCGCCGATGTGCGGGTAATCGCTGCCACCAATAAAAACCTCGAGGCGATGGCCAAATCCGGGAAGTTTCGCGAGGATTTATTCTTTCGTTTGCGGGTTGTTGAAATCTGGCTGCCGGCGCTGCGGGAGCGGCCGGAGGACATTCCGCTGCTGGCTCAGGAGTTTCTCAAGGAGTTCGCGAAGGCGAACCAGAAGGCGGTCAGCAGCTACACCCGGGACGTGCTGGACTTGTTACTGCGTTACCGCTGGCCGGGGAACGTTCGCGAGTTGCGCACCGCGATCGAGCACGCGGTCGTGTTGAGCCGCGGCGAAAACCTGACGCCGCGCGACCTGCCACCCTGGGTGCGCAACGCCCCGTTGCCCAGTGGGCTGAGCCCGCGGGAAATTTTGGCCCGCAAAGATTTGACCGTCGGTGAGGCCGAAAAGGAACTCATCCTGCTGGCGCTGAAAGAAACGGAAGGCAATCGCACACAGGCCGCCAAGAGGCTGGGCATGAGCCGCCGCAACCTGCATCGCAAGCTTCGGGAATACAAAGTTGAACGCGTCTGAGCCTATATAATGACCCTGCAAGATCTGATACACCACCTGGAAGTCGGCGCTGGCCTGAGCCAGTTCAACCGCTCGATGCGTTTCGCCTCGTGCGCCCTGGGTTTGATCCTGCTCGTGGGCGCTTATGACTTGTGTGCCTTCCGAAACCTCTCAACCCAGGAAGGAATGGATACCGCGCAATTGGCTCGCAACCTGGCACAGGGCAAAGGCTACTCGACGTTGTTCGTCCGGCCCCTGAGCATTTATCTGGTTCAGAATCAAAACCCGCAGAACACGAATGGCACGGTTGGTCCGCAGGTCGCCGATCCTGGTTTGCTCAAAGGCAATCACCCCGATCTCGCCAATGCGCCCGTTTATCCCGTCCTCCTGGCCGGGTTGATGAAAGTGTTTCCGTTCAGTTATGCGATAACTAAAACCCCAAAACGCTTCTGGAGTTCCGGCGAAAAGTTCTACCGCTATCAGCCCGACTTTTTCATCGCGCTATTTAACCAGGTCCTTTTGCTCGGGCTCGTGGTCTCGGTGTTCTTCCTGGCCCGGCGCCTGTTTGACGGGCAGGTAGCATGGGTTTCGGCGCTCTTATTGCTCGGGACTGAGCTGTTCTGGCGATTCAGTGTCTCAGGCCTTTCCACGATCCTGCTGGTGCTTTTTTTCATGGGGTTGGCCTGGTGCCTGGTTCTGCTGGAGGAGGAGACGCGCGAGCCCAAGTGGAACCGTGCCGGCATTTTTGTGTTCACGAGCCTCGCCGGCGTGTTGGTTGGCCTGGGCGCGCTGACGCGTTACTCGTTTGGCTGGCTCATTCTGCCGGTCCTCATCTTCGTCATTTCATATACCGGCCGGAGGCGAGCGATGCTGGGGGCGCTCGCTTTCCTAGGGTTCGCCGTCGTGCTCGCACCCTGGGTGGTCAGGACTTATTATCTCAGCGGGATGCCGTTCGGGACGGCCAGCTTCGCCATCATCGAAAACTCCTCGATTTCTCCGGAAGACCGCCTCCAACGTTCCGTCAACCCCGAGCTGTTGAGGGGAATCCACAACTCGTTTCCGCTGCTGACCGCGGCTTCGCATATCCTCTGGCAAAAATTGGTGGTGAATGGCCGTGGCCTGGTCCAAACCGAGCTTCCCAAATTAGGTGGCACCTGGATTTCAGGGTTTTTCCTCGTGGGCCTACTGGTTCGCTTCCGTAACCCGAGGCTTGGCCGGCTACGAGGGTTCCTCCTGGCTGCTCTCGCCGTGCTGGCTTTGGCGCAGGCCCTGGGCCGCACCAAGCTCTCGGAGGATTCACCCGAAATTAACTCGGAAAACCTCCTGATCCTCGCGGCTCCCCTGGTGGTGATTTATGGAGTCAGTTTGTTTTTTGTCCTGCTGGATCAAGTTGAACTGCCATTTTTTCAACTCCGCGCTGCGGTCATCGGGCTGTTCGGAATCATCGCCAGCCTGCCACTGATCCTCACTATCCTGCCACCGCAAACCAGTCCCGTCGTGTACCCGCCCTATTACCCTCCCAGCATCCAGACTGCGGTGGGTTGGACCAGGGATGACGAGCTCATGATGAGTGATATTCCCTGGGCGGTGGCGTGGTACGGCCAGTCCCAATGCGTCTGGCTCACGCGGAACGTCGCGGGGGATTTCTTCGCCATTAACGATTTCTTCAAGCCAATCAACGCGCTTTACCTCACTCCCCAAACCGTGGATCGCTGGACACAGGCAGGAGACTGGGGAAACCTTTTCCTCCAGACGCTACGCGTGCTTCCGGGCGATAACTCCAAGTATCCGCTGCGCGTTAACTTGAACTTCCCCCAACGCGACGGCCCAAACGTCCCCTTTCCGCTTAGTTATTTGCAAGCCGGCTGGCCCATGCAACTGCTCTTCACGTTCCGTCAGCATTGGCCCACCTCGCCGTAAGGCCGCTCGCGGAACCGCCCCGCCCGGGCAACCCTTGCGGCAAGATACGCCATCGGAACGACGCCGTGGCGCAGGTGTCGGCTCAGGCGCGCCAGGCTATTGCCACTCCGGAAGGCACCCCCCTCCGAGATCCGGCCCGCAGGGAGGTGATATCTAATAGATCCGATTGTCAAAAAAAGATTATCAAATAGCAATTCCTGTACAGTCGTTGCTTGGTCGGTTGCTAAGTTCGAATTGGGATTGAAGAGGCAGGCGCCAGCCGCGCTGTAGCCGCCGCCGCCTCGGACGATATGATAGCGACGCTCTTTAACGCAAAACACGATCGGCTGCCTAAAATCCTGGAACACGCCAGCGGCGATAAGCGCTTCAAGATCCTCGAAGCGCACATGAAGAAGCATCAGTTCAGGCAGGATGCACTCATTGAAGTGCTCCACAAAGCCCAGGAATTGTTCGGCTATTTAGAGGATGACCTGCTTCTATTCATCGCCTGCAAGCTTAAGCTGCCGGCCAGCCGTGTTTACGGGGTGGCGACGTTCTATCATTTCTTTACGCTTAAGCCCAACGGCCGCCACACCTGCGTCGTGTGCCTGGGCACAGCCTGCTACGTTAAGGGCGCCGCCAAAATCCTGGCGGCGGTGGAGGAGCGAACCAAAGTAAAAGCCGGGGAAACCACGCCCGACAATGAACTGTCATTGCTCACAGCTCGCTGCATAGGCGCGTGCGGCATTGCACCGGCCGTTGTCTACGATGGGACCGTCACGCCGCGACAAACGCCTGAAACCGCTCTCGACCACCTGAAAGGATGGATCGGCCATGGTGATTGATGATCTTACGGAAATAGCCGATAAGGAACGCGCCGCACGAAAACGCTACACGATCCGCTGTTGCATGGCGGCCGGGTGTATGTCTTCAAATTCCAAAGGCGTGAAGGAGGCACTCGAAGACGCTGTCAACCAGGCTGGGTTGCAGCAAATGGTCGAGGTACGCGGAGTTGGTTGCATGAAACTATGCTGCCAGGGACCGCTTGTTCAGATCGATTCGGCTACGGCGGGCGCCACGTTTGCCCTCGAATCCAATGAGGTGGGGCCGCTTTATCAGAAAGTGACACCGGAAGATGCCAACTCGCTGGTCTCGACGCTTAAAGGTGGCCAGACCCCGGTACAACGAGGCGATCCCAGGCACCCGTTCTTTTCCGCGCAGCTCTCGATCGTCCTGGCCAACAGCGGATTTATCGATCCCGAACGCATCGAGTCCTACATTACCGCAGAAGGGTACCAGGCGTTGCACGACGTGCTGCGGGAACTGACGCCAAAAGATCTCATCGAGCGGATCATCAAGAGCGGCTTGCGCGGCCGCGGCGGAGCAGGCTACCCCACCGGTCTTAAATGGGCCACCGTGGGCAAGGCCGCAAGCCAGCAAAAATACGTGATTTGCAACGCGGACGAAGGAGACCCGGGCGCTTTCATGGATCGCAGCGTGCTGGAAAGCGACCCGCATAGCGTCCTTGAAGGGATGGCCATCGCCGCCTACGCAGTCGGGGCGAACCAGGGCTTTATCTATGTCCGCGCCGAGTACCCCCTGGCGATTGCGCGTTTGCACGCGGCGATTAAGCAGGCCAAGAAGTATGGACTGCTGGGCAGCGGCATTTTTGAATCTCCGTTCAACTTCAATATTGATTTGCGCATCGGCGCGGGCGCGTTTGTCTGCGGGGAGGAGACCGCGCTCATGGCCTCCGTTGAAGGCAAACGCGGCACCCCGCGGCCGCGACCGCCGTTCCCGGCCGAGAGCGGCTTATATAATTCACCCACGCTGATCAACAACGTCGAGACTTTCGCCAATGTTGCGCCAATCGTTCGGAAAGGCGCCGAATGGTTCGCCGGCATCGGCACCGAAAAGAGCAAGGGCACGAAGGTCTTTGCCTTGGCCGGCAAGATCACCAATACCGGATTGATCGAGGTGCCGATGGGCACCGCGCTGCGGAAGATCGTGGAAGAAATGGGCGGTGGCGCCCCTGATGGCGGCAAAATCAAGGCGGTCCAAACCGGGGGACCTTCGGGCGGGTGCATTCCCGCGGAGGAGCTGGACACGCCCGTGGACTACGATTCCCTGACGAAGCTCGGCTCGATCATGGGCTCCGGGGGAATGATTGTGATGGACGAAACCACCAAGATGGTCGATGTCGCACGGTTTTTTATGGAATTCTGCATGGACGAGTCCTGTGGCAAGTGTGTCCCTTGCCGCGCTGGAACCGCGCAGATGCACCAACTCCTGAACAAGATCCTGGCGGGTAACGCCACCACGCGCGATCTCCAAAAGCTCGAGGAGCTCTGCTACATGGTCAAGAACACCAGCCTGTGCGGCTTGGGCCAGACCGCACCCAACCCTGTACTGAGCACGTTGCGCTTCTTCCGCAAGGAGTATACCGATTTATTGATGCCCGACGCATTCGGTCCGCGCCCTAATGCCGTGAACGGAACCGGGCACGCGGCCGCCGGGCGAAACCTGGCCCCGACAGAAGGCGTTCCCTCCTCGGGCAAGTAATCGAACCGGTACCTAGCCTATGGCTGCCAAGACCTTAACGATCGATGGAAAGCAGATCAGCGCTGACGAATGCGCCACGATTCTGGAGGCGGCCGCTGACGCTGGGATCACCATCCCGACGCTCTGCCACCTGGAGGGAGTTTACGACGTGGGTGCGTGCCGGCTGTGCCTGGTGGAAGTTACTGGCATTTCCAAATTGCTCCCGGCCTGCACTACCAAGGTCGCCGAAGGAATGGAGATCAGGACCGACACCGAACGATTGATCCGGTATCGGCGAATGACCCTGGAGTTGCTGTTGGCGGAACGGAACCACGTTTGCGCGGTCTGCGTTGCCAACGGCCACTGCGAGCTTCAGACGCTGGCTTTTAACCAGGGGGTGGACCATGTCCGCTACGAATACTGCTTTCCGAAATGGGAGGTGGACAATTCACACGCCCTGTTCGGCATGGATCATAACCGGTGCCTGCTGTGCACGCGGTGTGTGCGCGTGTGCTGGCATATCGAAGGTGCCGGCACCAAGAATGTTTCCGGCCGCGGGGCCAAAGCCCGCATCATCTCGGATCTCAATCAGCCCTGGGGCACGTCTGATACCTGCACAAAGTGCGGCAAATGCGTCATGGCGTGCCCGACCGGCGCCTTGTTTTATAAGGGCTCCACGAACTCGGAAATGGAGCGGGATCGCGACAAACTCGAATTCATCGTGACGGCACGGGAGAAAAAGCAATGGATCGCTTGAGGGTCAGTACAGTTTGGTTGGGCGGGTGTGCCGGGTGTCACATGTCGTTCCTCGATTTGGACGAGGTCCTGATCGAACTCGCCGCTCGAATCGAGCTTGTCTATAGCCCCCTCATTGATGTCAAAGAATATCCCGAGAATGTCGACCTATGCCTGGTCGAAGGCGCGGTCTGTAACGAGGATAACCTGGACATGATTCACAAGATCCGCGCGCGAACGAAGGTACTGGTGTCGTTTGGTGATTGTGCGGTTACTGCTAACGTTCCCGCCATCCGTAACCAGCTCGGCCTGAAGAATGGGGAGAGCGTTCTTCAGCGGGCGTATGTCGAAGGAGCACAAGCCATGGGCGGGCTGCCCCAAGAACCCGGGATTGTCCCAGCCCTGCTGGACAGGGTGATGCCGGTCCACGAGGTGGTCTACGTGGATTACTTTGTTCCGGGTTGTCCGCCGCCAGCGGATCATATCCAGGCCGTCATGAACCAGGTCTTGAGCGGCGCAGAGCCCCGGCTCCAGGGAGCTCAGTTGAAGTTCGGCTGACCTCCCCCCAACCCTGAGATCGCACATGTCAAAACGAATCGTGATTGACCCGGTGACCCGCATCGAAGGTCATGCCAAGATCAGCATCTTCCTGGATGACGCCGGCAACGTCTTGGATGCCGAGTTTCACGTCGTCGAATTCCGTGGGTTCGAAAAATTTTGCGAGGGCCGCCCTTTTTCAGAAATGCCGGGCATCACGCCGCGCATTTGCGGGATCTGCCCGGTGAGCCACCTGCTGGCCTCGGCCAAAGCCGGAGACGCGATCATGGCGGTCAAGATCCCGCCGGCGGCCGACAAGCTCCGGCGCCTGATGAACCTGGGTCAGTTTATTCAGAGCCATGCGCTGAGCTTCTTTCATCTGAGCGCGCCGGATCTGCTGCTGGGCTGGGATACCCCGCCGCCTCAGCGAAACGTGTTCGGCCTCATTGCCTCCAACACCGAACTGGCGCGGGCTGGTATTCGGCTGCGGCAGTTTGGCCAGGAAATCATCGAAATGCTTGGCGGTAAGAAAATCCACCCGGCTTGGGCTGTTCCCGGCGGTGTTCGGAGCGCCTTGACCAATGAAGGGCGCGCCGGGATTCGCGCCTGGCTTCCTGAAGTCTACGCGACAAGCAAAATTGCCTTGGATCTATTCAATAAAATCCTGGAATCCCACAAGCGGGAAATTCAAATCTTCGGCAACTTCCCGTCCCTGTTTATGGGCTTGGTGGATGCCGAGGGGACCTGGGAGCATCACGGAGGCAAACTCCGCTTCGTGGACAGCAGCGGAAGCGTCATTGCCGATCAGCTCGATCCCCAAAAATATTACGAGTTCATCGGCGAGGCGGTCCAAAAATCGTCATACTTGAAATCTCCTTACTACTCACCGTTAGGCTTTCCGGATGGCATGTACCGGGTTGGTCCACTGGCCCGGCTCAATGTCTCGGAACAAATGGGCACGCCGAAGGCCGAGGCGGAACTCAAGAAATTCAAGAAACTGGGCCGGGGCGCGGTCAGCTCTTCCTTCCTGTATCACTATGCGCGCTTGATCGAAATTCTGGCTTCGATTGAGCGTGTTGAGGCGGCGCTGGAGGATCCGGAGCTTTTCAGCGAAGACCTCCGCGCCGATGCCGGCATCAATAGCTCGCGCGGAGTAGGAGTGAGCGAAGCGCCCCGTGGAACTCTCTTTCACGACTATACAGTTGACCGAGGAGGCTTGCTCACGAAGGTGAATCTAATCGTTGCGACCGGTCAAAACAACCTGGCGATGAATCAGACGGTAACGCAGATCGCTCGCTATTATATCAGGAACCACGACGTGCCCGAGCCGCTGCTGAACCGGATTGAGCACGGCATCCGTTGCTACGACCCATGTCTGAGTTGCTCGACTCACGCGGTCGGCCAAATGCCGCTCCAGGTCCGGCTCATCGCTCCGGACGGCGCTGTCCTTAAAATTATCAACCGGGGATTGGGCCAATCGTAGCTCAGGCGTACCACTCCCGCTCGCGATTCTGGGTTGCCCGGACAACCTCATGGGTGAGTGCAACGTTCTCAGCGATTTGAAAATCGAACATCCCAACGGCGGCAAAGTCAGCACCGTTTTGAAACGCGTGTCCGAGCCCCGCTCGCGGCGGGATGGCCCCCGCCGCCAGGACCTTGTAGGCGATCCAGGGGCGCTTTAGCTCCGACATATAGGCAATGGTCTCGATCGGGTCTGCGCACCAGTAATTATCGATTGCGTAGTTGTCGATGACTTCTTTCATTTGGTCGGGCCGACGTTTCGACCAATAATTGTTCTCGTGCAGCGTCTTCATGTAGAAGTCGGGCGCAAAGCCCGCCTTTTCTACGGCCATGACGGTTCGCAATTCGTGCCCGGCAACACCGGAGATCAACCCCTGATCCTTGATATTCGAGAGCAATTCTCCAATTAAGTTTACATCCCCATCGCGGGTCCAGGCGTCGCTGAGGTTGCCGAGCAAAAACGCGCCCACCGCGCCCGCGTCCTTCGCCTGTTTCACTGGACTCCTGAGGTCGTCCTTCCCGGGGCTGATCTGCGCCAAATATTGGATACGCCCGCCCGCAGTTCGGTATTTCTCGTATAGGCCAGCGGCTCTTTTGTCCGCCGGGAACAAAATCATTGTGTTGACCCCGTGCTGCTCGCACAGCGACCATGTTTCAAGAATCTTGTCGTCCGTAAAATAGTGGGTGAGCAACGGCGAAACGTAGATCAAATCACGGCTGTGGGCATAGCCACTGATCAGGTTGCCGCCGCAGATGAGCCGGCTAATTTTTATCTTCCCGATCGTGCCGTTCGGCATCGGGCTCACCGAGGGAACGGCTGCCTTCGCAGGAGCCGGTGAGGGCGTTTGCTCGGCTAAGGCATATTCCTCGAGGCTCATCACCAAAGGCGCGGACAGCGTTATCGCGGCCGATTTTTTTAGGAAAAGTCTGCGACTGGACTTGGCTTTCATATCCGGACTGACGCACGCTTTGTTGCGCCCCTTTCTTGCCGGTATGCATATCAAGTAGCCAGACTAAAGTCAATGCTGATAATGCATAGATGCACTAACCAATCATTCAGCGCACACTCAGCCTTCGGCACCCAGGAGCACGGCGTCCTGCGCGCCGTGATAGGGTCGCGGGCCACGCGCAGCACGATGCCGCCCTGAACAAACTGCGGGCGGCCTGGCGCTAAGATGCGGATTTTGCTTTTTGCAGCTTATGCCCGTATTTCCGTTTGAACCGATGACAAGACGCAAATTCCGCTCGGCCTTCGTCATTTTCCCAAACTTCATGGAACCTCGCTTCGCGCGGTTGGCTGCGCAACGAGTGCTCCTTTAGTATGTTTCCTTCAGGGTCGCAATCCAACTCCAGGAACCGTGACTTCTGGTTGCGGTTCCAACGATTGGAAAGGATGATCAATATCTTGCGCTTCATAAAACGGACGGCGGTAGAGGATTTGGAAGGAACCGCTCGGCGTCAACCCTTTTGGTGAGTGCTCCAGTTTTGGGAAGCCGGGGTCGCACCTGGCTGAACGGCGGGTCCCCATACGCCTTACACCTCTCAATCCCGGTGCACTGAACCGGGCGGATGTGATTTCGGGGGGGGGGCCGCCTCCGCCCATAAGCGGGGACTCGCAGCATACTCCCCTCCAAGTCCGAGCCGAGCTATCCACTCACCGGCCACGTTTACCCTTCCACAAATCAAACGGCTTCGCCGCCTTGGTCCGAAAGGGAAGCATCACTTTCCGTCCCGTACGCGCCGACTCGTAGGCAGCAAACAAAACCTCCATGACCGCCTTCGCATCCTCACCAGTGACCAGGGGTTGCTGGTCGTTTTTGACACACTCCACAAAATGGGCCATTTCATCGACGAAGCCATAGTTCCAAAGTTCTTCGTAGATCGTGAAAGACCAGCCCACGGTTGAGCCTGCTTTTTCGACGGCGTAATCGTAACCCGTGGCGCTGTAAGTTTCGATGGCGTTGCCGTGTAGCAAATCCGCGTAGGCGACCCCTTTCGAGCCGTGAATCTCCGCGCGATCATCCATTCCACCAAGCTTGGTCCAACTCTCCTCCGCGATCGCGGTCACGCCGTTGGCGAATTCCAGGATCAAGATCGCATTGTCATCCCCGCGGGTTTTGTCGCCATGAACATGGGTGCCCATTTGGGCATAAACCGACCTGATCGGCGGCCGGCCGAGAACCCAGCGGAAGAACTCGATGGCGTGGCAGCCCATGTCCATGGTGACCCCGCCCCCGGACCTGTCCACATCCCAGAAATGGGCCGCGTGCGGACCGTCATGTTTCTCAGATTGTTTGAGCAGGACCGGATGCCCCAGCGCGCCGCTATCCAGGAGTTGTTTCAGCCGGACGTACTTCGGCGCGAAACACAGTTCCTCGGCGTACATCAGCTTGACTTTCGCTCTGCGGCAGGCGGCCAGCATGCGGTCGGCCTCGGCCAGGCTTAAACACATTGGTTTCTCGAGAAGGATGTGCTTGCCTGCAGCGGCGGCGTTCAAAGTGCACTCGCAGTGCAAGTCGTTGGGAATTCCGAGCACCACCAGGTCGAGCTCCTCCAACTCCAGGAATTTCCGATAGTCGGTGAAATGATGAGGGATGCGGTATTTTTTGGCGAAAGCCTCCGCTTTGCCCCTGGTGGGAGAGGCCACGGCCACAATTTGGGCAGCCGCACACCGCTTGAGCGCGTCGGCGTGAATCGCGGAAATGAAACCCGAACCAATCAGGCCCACCCTAACTTTCTCCTTCATGCTAAACTCCAGCCTTTGCGGTATTCGTAATGCAGGTATTTATTTGCGTCCGGGTCGTTGGTGATTTTCATGTTTTGGGTATCCCAGACCAGTTTGTCCCCGCCGTTGCGCACGCAGACGCTGCCCAGCAGGACCGCTTCGGTCAGTGGACCGGCGAAATCAAAATTCGAGCGCGTCGGCGAGCCGGTCTTGCACGCTTGGATCCATTCCTTGTAGTGGCCGGCGGGAGAGCGTGGCAACGTTTTTGCCGGACGTTTGTATTCCTTGTCGAGTGTCTCGGGCAGCAAGCGAGGGTGCTCGCCACCCCAACCTGTCACCAGCATTTTGCCTTTGTCGCCGATGAAGAGAATGCCGTCTTCGGGATCCAACTCCCGGTTCTGCTCCAGTTCAGCCGGGCGCTCCGGTAACAAGCCGCCGTCATACCAATGCAGTTTTAGGGGCGGCAGGTCGCCGCGCGCGGAGAACTGATAATGGACCATCGCCGCAACGGGGACGGTTTCGGCAAAGACGGGTGTCGAGCTCGCTTGGACCGTCTCGGGCGCGCCCAGCTTGAGCGCAGAAAATACCGGAGCCAGGTTATGGATGCCCATATCTCCGAGGCCGCCGGTGCCGAAATCCCACCAACCGCGCCAGCGGAAGGGGGCATAGGCGGGGTGATAGGGCCGGACTGGTGCCGGTCCGAGCCAGAGATCCCAATCGAGGGTATCGGGAACGGGAGGTGTTTCTTTCGGACGCTCGATCCCCTGGGCCCACCAGAGGGGCATCTTGCCTCGGTGGGTCGGTCGATCAGACCAGACATGCGCCTCGCGCACCGGGCCGATCGCTCCATCCCAAAGCCATTCATTGATTAGCCGGTTGCCCTCGAAAGCCATGCCCTGGTTGCCCATCTGCGTTACTACCTTAGCGTCCCGCGCCGCTTTGGCTACCGCCCTCGCCTCATAAACGGTGCGCGTCAAAGGCTTCTCGCAGTATACGTGCTTGCCATGATGCATCGCCGTCACCGAAACAACGGCGTGCAGGTGGTCCGGCGTCCCGACCACCACGGCGTCGATGCTCTTCTCTTTATCGAGCATCTCGCGAAAATCCTTGTAGCGCTTTGCGTTCGGGTACTTCTTGAAGACATGAGCGGCGTGATCCGAATCCACGTCGCATAACGCGAAGATATTTTCGCTGCTCACCTCGTCCACATCGTTGCCGCCCTGGCCACCCACGCCGATTCCGGCAATGTTTAGCTTGTTATTGGGAGACGTCTCGCCGCCCCTCCCCAGCACGCGTGCCGGCAAGGCCATAAACGCTGTGACCGCACCTGTGGCCGCTAGAAAGCTGCGGCGGGAAATGTGCCCAGACTCTTGTTTGATATTTGAAGGTTTATTTTTCATTTGAACTCAGATGGAGTCTCTTTAGGCTTACGCCCCCGAACCCCGGCGCGCGCAGGACGTGGTCCGGCGCGGCCGCCCGATCGCAAAGGACAGCGGCCTGCGGATGCAGCCAAACGAACGATGCGGGGAACCGGGTCGTGACTTCCGGCATCATTAGGCGCTCCAGAGTGGCGCGCTTGCGGGGCCCATTGACGAGCAGAAGGATTCTGCGGGAGCAAAGAATGTCTCCTAAACCGATCGTCAGTCCGTAACGTGGCTTGCTCACCAAATCCTTGAGCGTAGCGTGGTTCAACGAACTGGTGGCTAGCTTAGCCACATGAGCATGAGCGGCCAAGGCTTTCGCCGGTTCATTCATCGCCACATGGCCATTCAGTCCAAGCCCGAGAAGGCAAATGTCGATCGGGCCATGGTTTACCAACCACTTGGCGATTCGACCACATTCGGCCTCCGGGTCCATCGCCGCGCTTCTGAAGCCGACGTATCGGTTTTTATTGATCTCGAGTGGCTCCAACAACTTAAGGCGCAAGTCCTCCTCGCAGCTTGCTGGATGCCCGGGAGGCAACCCGCCCCACTCATCGATTTGGAGCACGCGCATTTTTCCAAACAGCCGCGGTTGGCGCCGGTAACGGGCGGCGAGCAATTCATAAAGACGCGTCGGCGTCCCACCCGCCGAGGCACACAGAATAAGCGCGGGTCGGCGTTTTAGATCGGCAACGATGAGTTGCTCCGCCCGGCGGCTCATCGCCTCGTACGTTTCAGCCACTTCAAGCATGAGAACCGAACCATCGCGGGCTGGCTTCATCTCACGCTATTCGCCAAAAAAAGGGAACAACTTCTTCAGTTCCGCGGTATCCGGCCGGCGTCCGTATTCGCACACTTCGAACGCCTCGGCATACCGGATTGAGCCGGCTTTGGGCTGCCCGTAGAAGTCGCCCAGCCTGGCTTTGAAGCGCTGCGCCTGGTCCGCGTAACGCCGTTCGAACCCCAGGCGGACTTGGCGGTGCCGTTCCTGCTGTTTTGACGGGTCGCTCGGTACCAATTCAATGGAGCCGTTGGCCCCGCCTTCGTAGAACTGGGATTCGAGGGCATCCAACGCATCGAGCTTCTTGCTAATCACGCCGTCAATCGCGACCGCAACATCGGGCTGGAACGGATTGGGTTTTTGGAAGGAGTCCGGATAGTAGAGGAACACCGGGTTGTGCTTCAGGTAAGGAACGTCGGGACAAAAAAAAGGCACGGTGACCATGTAAGCGGCATCCTGCACCAAGACCCCCGTATAACGGTGGTCGGGGTGATAATCGTTTGGCCGCGGACCCATGACGATGTCGGCGTGCCATTCACGGATGAGCCGGGTAATGGTCCGGCGATTCTCGATGCTCGGCAGCAACTCACCATCGTGAATATCCAGGACTTCAGCCGTGACCCCAAGGATCGCGTCGGCGCGTTCGACTTCGGCCTTCCGACGTTTGGCCAGCGGTCCGCCCGCCTCTCGCCAATGACCGATGTCGCCGTTGGTGACCGAGACTAACTTAACCTGGTGGCCCTTCGCGGCCCACATCGAGGCCACACCGCCGGCCTGAATTTCGCAGTCATCCGGATGGGCTCCAAAGCAGATAATTCGCAATTTGCCATCCTCCGCTGGCGCGGGCGCAGCGAGAGCAAGCAAAGTGGGAACGGCGAGGAAAACCGAGAGTACGGAAGCTTTCATAAGGTTCCAATGGTTGAGATCTGTGCGCACTATATAAGCCGGTCATGGCGGGTGCAAAGAGATTCCACCGCTCCGCGAGGATGGCGGGAGGGCTCGTGGAACTCGGCCTTCCGGAAGGACAACCTCGGCGCGTCCGTGACCAATCCCAGGCCGCACTGGATCGGTCTCG
>JANXQE010000578.1 GCA_025356925.1 Limisphaerales bacterium
TGATGGAATGGCTGCCCGCTTGGGCGAGGAAAGTCACGACGCTCGAACCGGCCGCCAGGCAGAGGAATGGGACCTTTTCCCACACCAGTGCAAACCAGGATTTGGGCTCGCTCAACGCGGCTTGGAGGCGACCCAGAGGCCACCAGTCCAACAGGAGTAGGACAAACGGCAGAGTCACGAGCATGGGCTTGCACCACAGGCCCAGAGCGAAGAGAGCAAGCGCCACGAGATAGCAGCAGGCGCGGCGTGAAAGCCTGCGCGGGAATGATGATCTCAGTTCCGAAGGCTCCTTTACCTTGGCCGAGCCGGAACTCGCCCGGCCGGGGTCGCCTTGGCCTATGCCCACTTCCTGGGCGTAAGCTGCGTAGGCCCAAATCGTCAAAAGGAAGAACAACGTGCTGAGCACGGCCTTGCGTTCGGCAACCCAGGCAACGGATTCCACATGGAGGGGGTGTACCGCAAAGAGGGTCGCCACCATCGCGGCCGGCCACAAAGCCCGGGCGATTCGCATCAACAGAAGGAATAACACCACCGTATTGGTAACGTGCAGCAGGAGGTTGGTGAGATGGTGCCCGCCCAGGCTCAGCCCGAAGAGTTGGACATCCAACATATGCGAGAGCCAGGTCAAAGGATGCCAATTCGAAGCGTAACCTCTCGTGAACGCCCACTTAACGTTCTCCCAGGTCAACCCGGTGAGAACGTGGGGGTTTTCTGTAACGTACTGGTGATCGTCGAACTTGATGAATTCGTCGTTTAGGACCGAACGAAAGACGCACAAAGTAAGCAGGGCAAGACAGAGCGGGATCAATCCGATACGCCAATCCGTGGGCACTCGATCGAGACTGGATTTAGCATTCCTTGGCACGGCCGGAGAATCTCCTGGGCTTAGGTCAGCACTGCCCCAACCGTACCAGCCAGGCCTGCGCAAAGGCCGACGTACGTCGTATTGCCGGAATTAACACCTTTTCATTCTCCGGAAGAACGGTTTTCAGGCAAGTTGAATATATTGTTGACTAATTAGTCTAGTATTGTAGCTTAGGGACGTGATCTCCGGCCAGCAGCCGGCGCACGGAAAGGCATTATGGGCCGCGTTAGCGACGCTAGACAAAGATTGATGGATGCGGTTCTGAAGCTGATCTGGACCGGGTCCTACGGCAGCACAACCATTGATTCCATCTGCGACCAAGCCGGAGTCCGAAAAGGCAGCTTTTATTACTTCTTCAAGTCAAAGGCAGATGTCGCGGTCACCGCGCTGGAATCGGATTGGCAGGGGCGCCGGGCCCAACTAGACGAACTGTTCTCGGCCACCGTGCCACCGCTGGAACGGATTCGGCAGTTCTGCGAATTCGCCTACCGGAAACAGACCGCGCTGAAGCGAGAATGCGGCTGTGTTCTGGGCTGTCCGCTCTACACACTCGGCTCGGAGATTTGCACCCAGGAGCAAACATTGCGCGCCAAGATCCAGGAGATTCTGGGTTATTACCGCAAATACGTGGAGAGCGCGATCCGAGATGCCCACGCCGAGCACTCGATCGATGCCCCCGACGCCGCGGAAAAAGCCCGCATGATTCAGGCTTACTATGAGGGATTACTGACCCAGGCGCGAATCCAGAACGATGCGGAAGTCCTGCGCGAACTGCCTCGGGGTATCTTCGCCATGCTGGGGCTCGGGCAGGCCGAGCAACTGGCAGCCTAGCGAGCTCGATAACTATTTTTGAATAAAAACTGTACTAATCAGTCAACTATATCGCAATTCAAGGAGTATGAAACCGAACAATTCATTAGCTAGCAGGAAGTATCCGGGCAGAGACCGGGGGAAATTGACCGGAAAAGCGTCAGGTGTTCCGAGTTTAAGAGTCGGACGCGAACTGGCCCGGCAGCTGGCTGAGGTAAAGCGGGCATTGGTCCGAGAATTTGGGTCGGCCATTTCCGGTCAGGGCCAACTCCTCAGCTCAGCTCTAAACGAGGCGGAAGCCATTGCCTGGCAAACCCCATATCCACATCTGTTCTTCCCCGCCCTGGCCGAAGAGAAAGCCGCCGCGGTGAACCAATGGGCGGCCCGCCAACGCAGAGTTCGCCACGCGAGCCGGGAGATTTCACTCACGGCTTAACTGACCAAACTTAACCGCATCCATTCAGACTCTTCACGTGCGGTTCATGACGCGCCCCGGACGAGACGGTGGCGCAGACCGCCCGGCCCTGATGACACTCGTGCAAAGGGCTGTTGATTAATTGCCAAGCTGGATCGGATTTTAGCCAATCCGCGCCGCGCTCCCGGCGGGCGGATTCCCAGCCCGGACAAAAAAGCATTGTTTTTCCGGGCTGAAACCCGGGTTGGCGGCGAGGCACGCCAGTTGGCATGATCCGTGCAACTGCTCAGATTCGTTGGGGCTTAAGTGCCTCACTTGAGTTTGGGACGGGTGGTGCCGGAACCAAGAGGCTCTACCTGGTTTTCATGACAAGGGTGGAGCGACCCGGTTAGGGTTCCGGGTCGCTCTTTTTTTTGTTGGAAGCAACCTCCGGCCTGGGTTTCGCCGAAATCGAAGGAGACAAACGTGTTGAGCCGAAAGAACGCGAGTAGCCTCGAGACACCTCCGGCCGATTGACGCGCGAGAAACCGCAATTTTCCCTCCGGCCCGCCCCACCTCGCTCATCGGCCGCCAGTAATCCCGTCCGGGCTTTGGTCCGAACGGGTTCTTTTCGGACTTCGGAATTCCGTAGCGCCATCTTTGGAAGTAGGGGGTTGACGAATGGGGCGAAGAAGGGCCAATTTAATTATCTCATGCCGTTGATTACCAGCAGTAAAACCAAGCCGGACTATGACGTCATTATTGTCGGTTCGGGTGCCGCCGGCGGCCAGAGCGCGTACGTGCTGGCGATGGCCGGAGCCAGGGTCCTGATGTTAGAAGCTGGCCGGAACTACGATCCAGTAACTGAAACGCCGATGCTCAACACGCCCGCGCAGGCGCCCCTGCGCGGGGCCAGCACTCCGGACAAGCCGTTTGGCTTTTACGACGCCACGGTCAATGGTGGCTGGACGGTCCCGAACGAACCGTACCTGGTGCGGCGGAGCCGGAAGGGCGCCGGGTGGCACGAGGCCACCGATGGCGACCTCGCCTCGACGGATCAAAACTTTATGTGGTGGCGGCCGCGCATGCTCGGCGGCCGGACGAATCATTGAGGTCGGATTGCGCTGCGGATGGGTCCCTATGATTTCAAGCCCCGCAGCCGCGATGGCTTGGGCATCGATTGGCCTTATACCTATGATGATCTCGCACCCTATTACGACAAAGTTGAAGCCTTGATCGGGGTATTCGGCAGCAACGAAGGCCTCGAGAACACGCCAAATTCTCCGCCCGGAATCCTGCTGTCGCCTCCCCGGCCACGCGCTTACGAACTGCTCATCAAAAACGCGAGTGCCAAACTTCAGGTTCCGGTTATCCCTTCTCATCTGGCCATTCTGACTCAGGCGCTCGATGCCAAGAAGGTTTCGGCCTTGTTACACCCCAATGATCCTCGAGCTGCCGGAACCTTAACCGATGCGATGAGAAACCGGCTGCCGTGCATTTGGGCGACGCCCTGCGGGCGCGGGTGCGCCATCCGGGCAAACTACCAGTCCACCACCGTCCATCTTCCCCCCGCGCTGGCCAGCGGCAATCTCGACATCGTTACCGACGCGATGGTGCGTGAGGTGATCGTGGCCCCCAACGGGAAAGCCACTGGGGTTCACTATATCGACAAAAAGACCGGCCAAGAGGTGCAGGCCAGGGCGCGGGTTGTGGTGCTGGCCGCCAGCGGGTGCGAATCGGCGCGGATTCTTTTGAACTCGAAGAGCGGGTTGTTTCCTGATGGCCTGGCCAACAGCAGCGGCAAAGTGGGCCGCTATCTGATGGATACGGTGGGGAGCGATTTGTCGGGTCAGATTCCAGCGCTCGAAGGTTGCCCGGCTTATAATGAGGACGGGGTCTCGGGGATGCACCTCTACACACCGTGGTGGCTTTATCAGCAACAGCTTTCGGGCAAGCTTGATTTCCCTCGCGGATATCACATCGAGATCGGTGGCGGGCGGGAAATGCCGGGGGTGGGAACGTTCGAGGACCTGGATGATCTCACCGGCGGTGGCTACGGCAAGAAACTCAAGGAAGACGCCCGCCGCTATTATGGCTCATTCGTTGGCTTCTCCGGTCGCGGCGAAATGATCCCGAACGAGGACAGCTACTGCGAAGTCGATCCGGACAAAAAGGATGCCTGGGGAATTCCCGTGCTCCGATTTCATTTCAAATGGTCCCGGCACGAGGAGAAGCAAGCGGCTCACATGCAAAAAACCTTTGCTGAAATCATCGACGCCATGGGCGGCAAGGTTCTGGGCAAACCCCAACTCGACGGCAAAAAGGCGATCGCCCCCGGCGGTTCCATCATCCACGAAGTCGGCACCACGAGCATGGGCGCCGATCCAAAGCAATCGGTGCTTAATCAGTATTGCCAGGCGTGGGACGTGAAAAACCTTTTTGTCACCGACGGCGGACCGTTTGTTTCCAATGCTGATAAAAACCCGACCTTGACGATCATGGCAAACGCCTGGCGTTCTTGTGAATACTTGCTCGGCGCGATGAAAAAAGGAGAACTCTGATATGGACGACCCGCAACGAATGGACCGTCGCCAAGCCGTCAAATGGATGCTCGCCGCCAGCGCCACGGTTTCCATCCTCCAGTTGCCCACCCTTGGCGGTGGTCCCGCTCGATCCGGTTACGGCACCGATCCCAACCTGCTGGAGGTTTACAAACCCGGCGACTTCTGGCCGCTGACCTTTTCCAAGGAACAGCGCCGGTCGGTCGCGGCACTCTGCGACGTGATCCTGCCCGCGGATGAGAGATCTCCGAGCGCCACCGGACTCAAGGTGCCGGATTTCATCGACGAATGGATCAGCGCACCTTACCCGCGCCAGCAAGCCGACGCTAAAGTAGTTCTGCCGGGGCTCGAATGGTTGGATGCCGAAGCAGCCCGTCGATTCCACGCACCCTTCGCCGATTTGAGCGAGGCCCAGAAAAATAAGATCTGTGATGATCTCTGCTCCGTGCAGAAAGCAGGCCGGGGTTTCGAGCGCGCGGCGCAGTTCTTCGCTAAGTTCCGTGAGCTAGCCATGGGAGGCTTCTATAGCACCCCGGAAGGAATGAAGGATATTCAGTATCTCGGAAATGTACCGCTGGCGAAATTCGACGGCCCGCCGCCGGAAGTCGTCGCTTATCTGAAGCTGCCCTGATCGCAACTGTTCAGCTAAGGAATCTCAGCCTGGGCGGCCGTTGCCCGTTGGCGCGCCGCGCGCTGCTCGCCGAGCAGGCTGGCGAGGTAAAGTATGATGACCATGTTGACGAGGATCACCCCGGCATTGAACCACGATGGATGGTGGCTGAAATGAGTGAGCTCGAGTGGCAAATAAAGCCCCGCCGAAATGACGGCAAACCATTCGGCCCAGTGTCTTCCACGCCACAAGCCATAACTTTCCACGAACCGAATCGCGGCGTAGGCGAACCCCAGCGCGGCGATTTCTCCCACGCGATGGTTGGTAGCCTTGGCCACCCCCTCAATGAATAGCCGCATGTAGTGTCGTTCCGGGTTGAATCCATGCCTCAAAAGAAAGGCATCCGTAGCTGCGTGGAGGTCGGTATGTCGCAACGAGAGGAGCCCACAGGCTGCCGCTACCACCAGCGCCCCTTTGGCCGCTTCGAAAAATGCGATGGTCCGCAAGGCCACGGGGGCGCGTTCCCGCCGGTCGTTCATGGCAGGATAGGTGACTTCCCGCCCGCCTCTGCGCGATGCCTTTTTTTGGCGGAGTTTCACCTTCAGTTGGTTCCGACCCGGTTCGCCCGCAGCGCGGCCTCGAGTTGGCGCAGATCCTTTGGCAGTTCGGCTCGCCAGCTCATGCGTTCGCCCGGGTGGTCCGGATGCTCCAGGCTCAACAGCTCGGCGTGCAAGGCCTGGCGGGGAAAGTCGATTGGCTTTTGCAGGAGGCTGCGTTCGCGGTAAGCCTGATGGTAGGTGCGATCCCCGAGGAGCGGCAACCCGGCATGCGCCGCCTGGATCCGAATCTGATGCTTGCGGCCGGTTTCGAGCTGGAGCCGCAGTTTGGTGACGAAACCGCTCCCGCCGGCCAATCGATACTCTGAAATCACCTCGTAATGTGTGACCGCTTCCTGGGCTTTGGAGTGCGATCCTCCCGCCGTCGTTTCCGGAACGATGCGCTGCCGCATCTGATCCTCGCTCAGCTCTAGCCATTGTCGCCAGGTACCCTTGGGAGTCTTGGGCCGGCCTTCCACATAGGCCACATATTCCCGCCTCATCGTGTGCACCTTCAATTGTTCAATGAGATGCCCCCGCGCAGCCGAATTGCACCCCATGCAAAAAACGCCGCTCGTGTATTGGTCCAGCCGATGCACGGGCAGCAGGTGGAGCCGCCGGTAGGCCGGGGGCAACGATTTGCCCGCTATATTCCGATCCTGCGCTTTGAGTCGGCCGGCCAGGAAATCTGCCAAAATGCTGAGCGCGGACAACTCAGCATTGGGAGCGGGGACCGAGATCAAGCCAGGGCCCTTGTTGACCACCGCCAGGGCCGAATCGAGGTAAAGCAGGGAAACGCGAGGATGAATCTGCCAGCCGGAGCCGCAGTCCAAAGTGGTGGCGCGCCGGTCCAGCAATTCAAGGGTCGATCCGGGATCGCCCAGCAACTGCTGTGGCTTTCGAATGACCACGCCCTTCACGCTCACTCGCCCCGCAAGGACCCACTGCTTGGCTCGGGTCTTGGGTGTGTCAGGGTGCGCCCGAATCAACCAGACCAGGAGCGGTTGTTGTTTATTTTCGATGGCGCCTCCGATCGCTTTGCATTAGACCCTAGCATGCATGGGATTCTGGCCGCGTCAATAACATCGCCATGCCGCGGCTTGAATGGATCCGCGAGTTTCGGATACTCTCTGAGCAGATGAGTGAACGCCGGATCGTCGTAGTCGGCGGTGGCGCCGCCGGTTTTTTCGCGGCGATCACCTGTGCCGAGGCTGCACCGGATGCCCGTGTCGTTCTGCTGGAAAAAGGTCCGCACTTCTTATCGAAAGTTCGCATCTCCGGTGGAGGTCGCTGCAACGTCACCCACTCCGCTTTCGAGCCGCGCGACCTGAGCGAGCACTATCCGCGCGGCGCACAGGCGCTGCTCGGACCCTTCAGCGTCTTCCAAGCCCGTGACACAATCACCTGGTTCGAATCCCGAGGGTTGAAGCTCAAAACCGAGCCGGATGGGCGCATCTTTCCGGTGACCGATTCCTCTCAAACCGTCATCGATTGTTTGCTGCGGACGGCCACCCAGGCTGGCGTAGAACTGTTGCTCAACCGTGGCGTGTCTGGCGTCGTGCGAAAAGCCCCAGGCACCTTTGATCTGGCTTTGGCGGCTGGTGGCGAACTCAACTGCGATCGGCTCATGTTGGCCACGGGCGGCTGCCGTGCTGCCGCGGCTGGCCAACTGGCGGTCTCACTCGGTCACACGTTGGAACCACCAGTGCCGTCGCTGTTCACGTTTCACATCGCCACACCCTGGCTCCGGAGCCTGGCTGGCATTTCACTGGAGACGGCTGAGGCTTCGGTGGCCGGCTTGCGGCTCCGCGAACGCGGGCCTTTGCTTGTAACGCACCAGGGAGTGAGTGGACCAGTCATCCTGCGGCTCTCGGCCTGGGGCGCGCGGCCGCTGCACGGACTGAGCTACCAATTCCCTCTCCGCATCAACTGGCTGCCACAAATGGATGCCGCCGCATTAACTGGACGACTCGACTCTCTTCGTGCCAGCCAGCCGGCCCGTCTCGTCGTCAACACCTCTCTCGCGCCCCTGCCGTCGCGTTTGTGGGAATCTCTCGTGCTTGCCTCCGGCACGCCCCGGGAGACACGGTGGGCCGGCCTGTCCCGCGCCGCTCAACATCAGCTCGTCCTGCAGCTCAGTCGGACGGAATTTCAGGTTACCGGCAAGACTCTCAACCAGGACGAGTTCGTCACCTGCGGCGGCGTGCGTTTGAGCGAAGTGAACCTGAAAACCATGGAAAGCAGGCTTTGCCCCGGACTTTACTTCGGCGGTGAACTCCTGGACATCGACGGCCTTACCGGCGGCTTTAATTTCCAGGCCGCCTGGACCACCGGCTGGCTGGCGGGGCGGGCGATGGCTTCAGCCTTCGGGTGTGATTCCCATGACGCTGTGGCAGCTCGCCGGTAACTCGCTAAAACCGGTACCCGAGAATCAGCTTCACGATCAACCCGTCGGTGGTTCCGGTGAGCCCGAATCCGACACCGAAATTGAATTCCCAGTCCGGAGACAGATTCAGGTCGATTGTAGGGAAAATCTGGTGCTGTTGGTCTGACCAAGCGCTAAAACCGTCGATTGGACCGAGCGAGCTGTAATACTCCACACCGACGGCAACGACCTTGGTGAGATCAAAGCTGATCTTGGCACTTGGCGCGAATGCCCATCCTTGATTCGAATTAAGCCCGGCAAGCGATTTCTCAAAAGCCGGGTTCACCGAGAAATACCAGCGCCCCAAGCGTTTGTCGATGATCGGACGAATCTCCCAGGTCCAGGTATCTTCGGAGAAGCATCGCTGTTGGTAGCCAATCTCCATGGACAAGCTCAGCCCGACCGGCCAATGCCAGTCATCGGGAACAGCGACCCGCGGCCGAATGTGATCACCAACCCATTCCCAGCCATGCCCGGGTTGGATGCTGGAAAAAACGTAAAATCCGGTCTCGAACCACGGCGTAAAGCCGTGAGTGATCTCCAGCGTCTCATGGAGCGCATGGTACGAAGGAAGAACGCCATTGACCTCGTCGCGTTCGCCCTGAACCGCAAAATTGCTGTGCAGTTCCACCATCGTCTTGCCGGCGGGGACGGTGTCGGCGCCATACACCTGGATTTCGTAGTTATCCTGGGAATGACCGGCAAGCGGGAGAGCGACTCCGGCCGCGATCCACGCGCCGTTAACCCAGGTCCACCAGGAAACATGAAATTGGGACAGCACGGACCACTATCTACCTCTTCGTGCAGATTACAACCAGCCCACAAGCACTGCGATCCCGGCCTGGAGCCGGGGTGCAAAGAACGCCGTCGGCTCCGAAGAAGCGTCGCTCGTGCTCGCCCCGGCAGTACCGTTCCTATTTGAGGGGCTTGGTCATGGAGACGATACGGCCCGATAAAAGCGTGGGGCGGGGTTTGTTGAAAGCACCTCGATGAAATCAAACGCCCCGGCTGCGGAGGTTACGTTGGTGAAGATGGGTGCCCAGTTGCCAAAGCCAGTGGACGACTGAATGGTGCAGGTCCGGTTTGGGGCAGACACCACTCGGAACTGAACCAGACCAGGATCTGGAGAGGCGACCGGTCTTAAACGAAGCGGTGGATCGAGGGCATGGCGCAGGTTGAGCCGGCCACCCGTTGAGCACTTGCCCGCCAGCGACGGTAACGGGTCGGTAGCGTTCAATAACCTGCTAATGATTTGTTGATACGGTTCTGCGGGGTATCGAGCGAGCATCAGAGCCAGCGTTCCGGTTACGTACGGCGCCGCGAAAGAACTTCCGGATAAAGTGTAGTAGTAACTGTCGGTAGCAGCGAAGGTCGAAGAGATCTGCTCCCCGGGCGCCGCGAGCTGCACATTCGTGCTGCCGTAATTGGAAAGTGCAGCCAAGGTGTCCTCGCGCGTCGTATAAGCGACCGAAACGATGTTGTCAAAGCGGTAGCTGCTGGGGTAGCTGGGGCTGACGTCAAGGTTGGAAGCGTCGTTTCCCGCCGCGGCAACGACGATCATGCCGGCCGCGCGGATGCTGTACAGGGCATTTGAAAAAGCCGACGAGTTGGTGTTGAACCCCCAACTCGCGTTGATCAGCCTGGCGCCGTTGGTCCGCGCATATTCCAGGCAGGTGATGCAGTCGGAAATACTGCCCACTCCGAATTTGTCGAAGCATTTGCAGGCCAAGATTTGGACCTGCCACGCAACGCCGGCGATGCCAAGGCCGTTATTGCCGACCGCGCCCAGGATCCCCGCCACCATCGTCCCATGGCCGCTGTCATCGCTGGGGTCGGTGGTTCCGGCGATCGCGTCCAAACCGTGGCTATGGTCGACTGGATTCACCCACATGTTGGCTGCGAGATCCTCGTGTGTGTAGCGGACTCCTGTATCCAGCACCGCTACCAGGATGCCGCTAGCTGACGTGAGCACATCCCAACCTCCCGGCGCGTCGACCTGGTTTAATGCCCATTGCGTCCCATCAACATACTTGGGATCATTCGGGACGGTTGCCGCCGTCCGGATCAGAAAGTCCGGCTCCACTAACTCGAACAAGCCGCTTTGCTGGCATGTTGCGATTAGGTCCGGCACCGTTGCGCCAGCAGGCACTGGCAGGACTTCCAGCAGGTCCATGGTTTTCCACTGCCTCACGACGGTTCTCTGAACAGTTTGAAAACGCGCGAGCCGCTCCTTGTCAACTCCGGGTTTGGGCTGAACCAGAATCCGATCGGTGCGATATTCCGGTTCCGGACTCCTAACGATCGGGCCGGATCCAAAGCTGGCCGCTGGTGTCAGCCAGAGTGTGGAACAAAGGATAGCCAACCGCGCGGCTTCCGAGCAGCGATCCGTTCCGATCATTCCAGTGGACATGCCCAGCTCCATATCTCCTCCACAATGCCACGCCGCCTCTCGGGCGAGTCAACCAAACAAATCCGCTTTTGTTCGTAAATATTTCCGAATTTTTCCGAAGTAAGTGCCCATGACGGCCTGTCGCTTCATGCCACCAGCCCGAAGGTTTGAAGCACCGCTTTGACGGTTTCGGTGCCTCCAGGTTTCAGCGGAAGCCTGGCACCTGCTCGGAGCAACGCCTCGGCGGTCGCTGGATAATCTCCAGTCCGCCGGTGCCAGCCGTGCTCCGAACCGTAGATGGCCCAGCCCAAAGGCGTGCCGCAAAAGTCGGAATCGACACATTCTAGCGGCGGCCCGTGCTGGAGAATGATTTTGGTCATCTCGACATTACCGTGAAAAGCCGCCCAGTGGAGCGGGGTCGCCCCATGCTGTCCGCGCGCGTCCGCCGGCCAGCCCGCTTGTAGCATGAGACGCACAGAATTGGCGTTGTTGTGTTGCGCGGCGTGAGCGACCTTGCAACGGTCCCGGTCCGGCCAGGTTTGGATGAGGTTAGAGCGTTTCGCCTGCAATGCGATAACGAGCTGCTCATCGCCCAATTCACAAGCCTGAGCGAGTTTCAGCTCCGGTGGGCTGTGCTCCATGAGCAGTTCAAACACCTCTTCATGCCCAAATTGTCGAGCGACGAGGTGCGGAGTCTGATGCTGGCCGAGCGTCCAAATGTAGATTGTGCCGCCGGCACGCGGATCGCGCCTGGGAAAGTATTCGTCTGAAACGCTTGTGTAGATGGTGGCCGGATCCGTCTCAAGGTGCTGACGCACCAAGCCCAGAATACCCAGGGCGGCGGCCATGAAAATATCCGTCCGGCAGCCGCGTGCGACCAAATGCCGCGCCACCTCCTGGCGGTCTTTCACCATGTACTGAGCGGGAGTCGATTCGTGGTCCACATCCAGCGCATTGATATCGGCCCCGTGTTCAAGCAAGTACTCGGCGATCTCAACGGTGGAAGCGAAATGGAGCGGAGTCTGGCCATCGCCGCCTCGGGCGTGCACTAACTCCGGTCGCTCGCCAATAAGCGCCTTTAACTTGTCCAGCATCCCCAGGCGAGCCGCCGCATGCGCGTCGATCACGGCGCCGCGACTGATCAGGAACTCTGCCAGGCCGTGATCATTGTCGAGAACTCCGAAGCTCCCAGCCCACCAGTGACTCCGGGCATTGATGTCCGCGCCAGCCTCGATCAGCAGATCGATCAGCTCCTTGTTGGCACGTTGCACGGCGCACATTAGCAATGTGGATCCGAAGCCATGCTCCGGCAGTCCCTCATTGAGCCTGGGTTTCAGCTCTGGATGGGCGCGGAGAATCTGGCTGGCGCCGGCGATGTCGCTCGCATTTACAGCGGTGATCAGCGCTTCCACGGGGTCGCGGCTGCGGGCAAGGGGGTCGAAGTGTTCGTTCAAGTAACCTTTCTGCTATCGCCAGCAGTCTGCTAGCGGGCAGCACAGCCGGGTCTGTAACTGGCCGTCACGGTGATCCGAAGGAAAAGACCGAGCCATTGCTCACTTCACATCGTAACACCACAAGGAATCGTGGTCGCGAATGAACAGGTGGCCATTCGCCGCCACGGGATAAGCCCAGGCTTTTTCCATGGGGTTGCTCTTTTTCGGTTGGCCTGCAGGAGTGAATCGCCCCTGTTCTCGATACGCGTCCGGTGAGGCTTCGACCAGGGCGACATCTCCGTTTTCGCCGTGGACGAACAACAGGCCATCAGCAGAGCACAAAGATCCGGGGGCGATGCTGCGGTCCTCCCATTTCACCACGCCGGTGGAGAATTCGAGACATTCAAGCGTCTGGCCGGTCGTACCGTACAGATAATTTCCGATCTTCACCGCGCCGCCAATTGCGGTGGGGTATTTCGGTCCGAAGTACAAAGGCTCTGGCTCGATGCTGCCATTTTTGGCGTTGAGTTTTACCGCACCGCCGCCGGTGCCCGCCGAGCCCACGTAGATGGCACCGTCAGCCGCCACCGGGGTGGGAATGTTGGCGCCGTAAACGCTCACCGGTTTGGCATATCGCCAAAGGAATTTGCCAGTCTTAGCTTCCACTCCGACCAAACCCTTCTGAAGCAGTTGGACGTACTGCTTGATGCCGCCGGCTTCGACGGTGATCGCCGAGGAATACGCGGCTTCGTCGGCCTCCGGCAGCGCGCATTTCCACACTACCTCGCCGGTCTGCTTGTTCAACGCCAGGATGGTAGCCTGACTGCCCCCAGGCGTGCAGATCAGCGTGTCGCCGTCGAGCAAGGGGGATTCGGCGTAGGCCCAACTGCCCGGTTTGCCGCCAAAGTCCGTCCGGAGGCTCTGCTTCCACCTGATTTTTCCGCTGGCAATCTCGAGGCACGCCAGGTCGCCATCCGAACCCAGCGCGTAGAGGAACTCACCTTCAACCGTGGGCGTTGACCTGGCCGCGGGAAAATTGGGCTGTTGTTTCGGATTGCCCACTGTGCCAAGACGGGTCGACCAAAGCTTCTTGCCATCCTTCGTCGCGAGAGACTCAACCAACTCGTTATCCGCACCTTCGCTCGCCAAAAGGTAAAGGCGTTCTCCCACCACCGCGGGAGTCGAGTAGCCTCTGCCGATGTCCGACGCTCGCCAGAGCAGCGCCGGACCTTCCTTCGGCCATTCCTTGCGTAGTCCCTTTTCTTCTGAGACACCATCACGATTCGGTCCACGCCATTGAGGCCAGTCTTTGGCTGAAGCCGATCCAACGACCGCGAGCAGGCCAAACAACCCGACGCACGTGGCCAGGAGTCGTCGCGGGGAGCTCATGCCTGCCAGCTCCGGCAACGTCAAAGTTCCCCTCCGGGGGCGATGCCTCGTGATTCTACTTCGAGGAAAAGAGATCTTGGCATTCATGACTTGGGTGATTTCCGGCTCGATATTTGATGTCTGGGCGGCCAACCGTCTCAGCGGAACAGTTGAGGCGCAAATTCGTTCAGGTAGTTGCGCCAATTGATCCATGTGTGCGCCCCGGGGGTCTCATGGAACACCGGCTCAAATCCGTGCTTCTTAAACATCTCGACCGTCGCTCGCGTCGTGCCGATCAGGAAATCGTCCTTGCCGGTGCTGAACCAGAAAAGCCTCAGGCCTTTCTTCAGTTTCGCGTCGTCCAACACCGTTTTGTGTTGTTCCTCCCAGCTCGGCCCTTGAGGCGCGTTCGAATTGCCCCCCGGACCGCCTCCCAGGATTCCGAAGATGCCCGAGCTGTACACGCCGACGTAGCCGAATTTTTCCAGGTTCGGGATCCCGATGTTGAGCGTTTGGCCGCCTCCCATGGAGAGACCAGCGATCGCTCGGTGCGCGCGATCGGCGCGGAC
>JANXQE010000599.1 GCA_025356925.1 Limisphaerales bacterium
TGTAAACTGCTTTACCGCGCTCGATTGGCGTCATCAGGGAGGGGATCTTCATGAACCCGACGACGTTGGTGTCGCTCATCGACAGCAGGAACTCGGTAAGCGCGCGCACCTCTTGCTCGCCGAAGTTGAATTGGGGCATGACAGTGCCGGGAGAGACTGCCGAGGGATTTTTGAAATGCGCGCTGATCCATTCCGGATTATGCCGTTTGGCGACGTCGTCCAGGGCCGGGCCGACGGTTCCGCCCTTGCCCGCGACGGAATGGCAGCCGATGCAGCCTTTTTCCTCGAAGAGGCGGCGACCCGCGAGCGGTCCCGGGATGGTTTTCATGGAGACATAGTAAGCGCTCAGGGGTTCGCCCGTGAAACTGAGCACGTACAGGGTCAGGGCATTGAGGTCGGCATCGCTCGCTTTGATCGGGGGCATGGCGGAGCCGGGGGTGACCGCGGCGGGGTTTTTAAAGTGTGTGAGCAGCCACTCGGGGGTACGGCTGGCGCCTACGCGCTCCAGTTCGGGACCCACCACACCTCCGGTGCCATGAAGTTTATGACAGCCGATGCACCCGCTCTCCTCGAATACGGCACGGCCGCGGGTCAACTGGGGCGCCTCGGGGACGTCGCTCGGCAAATGACATTTGGCGCAAGCGGACTGAATGTATTTCAAATCCAACATGGGGCGGTCCCAATGCTCCACGCGTCCGTGGGCAGCTTCCCGAGTCGTGGCGCGGCCCTGGCCCTGGTGACAGATCGAGCACCCGAACTTGTTGAACGGATGACGGTCGTGGTTGGGGTGATAAGCGCGGGGCAACGGAAAGCCCGCGTAGCTGGGATCCTCGACCGAGGTATGGCAACTGGTGCAGCGGTCGACCCGATCCAGTTCGGGCAGGACGATCTGCCGGACCTCAATGGGGATGCGTGAGGCGTCGGCCTTTTGCTCCAGCGTGGCGGCACGGGCCACCTCATCTTTGACATACTGGCGTTGCCAATCCTTCCATTCGCGGTGCTGATCTTTGTAAAAAGCCGCGATGACCAGCCCGCCAATGATAAGTCCGAGCAGGGTAAACCAGGGGTAAAGTTTGCGCAGCGACGTGTCCATTAGTGGGAGCCCTCCTCGACGTGGACAGGCTTCCAGGGAAGTTGGAAGGACCAATTAGGTCCCCGGAAGGCGGTACCGATGACGGTCAGGACAACGGCGATGGTCAGGCAGACGGTGAAGATGGTCAGAGCGACTTTCCGTTCACCCGAGAACCAGACGCCGACACCCCGGCGCTGGCGATCGATATAAGGCAATGCGATCAGCGCTGTGACGAGCACACCAGGGACCACAACTCCTCCCCAAAAAGCTGAGTACGCCACCAATTCCTGAAGGCCCAGGAAATACCATGGGGCCTTGGCTGGGTTCGGAGGATGCACCGGGTTCGCGATTTGTTCGAGCGGCGCGTTCCAAAAAATCGCCAGCACAAGGACGACCGCAATAGTGGCCATGAAGAGAAGAACCTCCCGGAACACGACGTTGGGCCAGGTGAAAACTTCGTCTTCGGGTTTGATTCCGACAGCGGAGGTGGAGCCGCGCGCTAACTCCATGAGCCCGTAGGTTTTGGTTACCGGCACTTGCGGCATGTCCTCCTGGAGGGTTCGCACTTCGTCCGGACGCGCCAGGCCGCCATCCTTGCGGACGCGCCACAGATGGACCGCGATTAACATCACGGCGGCCAGCGGTAGAACGATCACGTGCAAAACGTAAAACCTGATTAAAGCAGACTCGCCGACCACATGGCCGCCCAGGAACAGGAATTTGAGCTTCTGACCGATAAGCGGCGCGTAGCCGGCGATGCTGGTGCCCACCGTGATGGCCCAATAAGCGAGCTGGTCCCAGGGCAAAAGGTAGCCGGTAAACGAAAGTCCAAGAGTCATCAGGAAGAGCACGACGCCAACGACCCAGTTGAATTCGCGCGGCGGTTTGTATGCCGCGGTGTAGAACGCCCGGCACATGTGCAACCCGACAAAAAGCACCATCAGGTGGGCGGCCCACCGGTGCATGTTGCGCAAAACCTGCCCTGCAGTGACAACGAACTCCAGGTCCTTCATGTTCTGGTAGGCGTAGTCCGTGGCCGGCACGTAATAAAACATGAGCAAAACCCCGGTTGCGACCAGAATCAGGAACAGATAGAGCGAGATGAGGCCGAGCCCAAGTGTCGTGCGGAACTTCAAGCTTCGCCGATTGACCTTGGCCGGCTGGAAGTGGAGAAAGAAGCTGGAGATGGCGACCTGGGCGCGCTCGAGGTTGCTGTGAGGCAGGCCGACGCGAAAGATGGAGCGGCCGACACGCGTGCCCCGAAAGGTATTCCAAAGAGAGTTGAGCATGCTAAACGACGAGGTATTTGTCCGCTTTCACTTGCTGGGCGGTGTCAATGACGAGATGTCCATCACGGCTGAGGGTGATCTCGAACCAGGCGAGCGAGGTTGGGGCCGGACCGCTCACAACTGCGCCGCTCTGATCGAAAACGCTGCCGTGGCAGGGACAGTGGAATCCGTTGCCGGCGAGGTTGACCGTGCAACCCAGGTGCGTGCAGACGGCGGAG
>JANXQE010000633.1 GCA_025356925.1 Limisphaerales bacterium
GATTCAAAAGCCCGCCCCAGGATGGGCCACTCTTGGGCTGACGATCTGGCTGCTGATCTTCGTCCTTTTTGGAGAAATGCTGGAACGCCGCCTGTTCTTCTCCGCCGTGGTCGCTCCCAGAATGCCCGGCTCGATCTGAGCTAAACCACTTGCCTGCGCATGAAACGATTGCTCTCCAAGGCCACCCAGGCACTCCGCCAGTGGCACGGGCCCCTGACGGAGGACCTGGTCTTGCAGCCAGGCCGGTTTGGCCTCGGGCAGGTGCCCGCGCGGCTTGCTCCCGACGGCACGGCTACGACGGTATGCGGCTTTTGTTCAACCGGCTGCGGTCTCACGGCTCATCTGCGCAACGGTGAGGCGATCAACCTGAGCCCGGCTACCGACTACCCCGTGAACCTCGGGATGGCCTGTCCCAAAGGGTGGGAAGCCTTGGCCCCATTGCGGGCGCCGGACCGTGCGACCGCACCGCTGCGGCGAACTGCGCACGGGGAATTCGAACCGATAAGTTGGGAGGACGCCATCGGCGCCTTGGTCGAGAATTTCAAACGCATTCAACAACAGCACGGGCCGGATTCACTCGCCTGGCTTGGCACTGGCCAGATTACCTGCGAAGAATTGGGGTTCCTGGGCGCGCTGGCCAAGTTCGGCATGGGGATCCGTCATGGGGACGGCAACACCCGCCAATGCATGGCCACCGCGGTGACGGCCTATAAGGAGTCTTTTGGGTTTGACGCACCGCCCTACACCTACGCCGATTTCGAGCAATCGGACGTGGTCGTGCTGGTCGGCTCCAACCTGTGCATCGCGCATCCCATTCTTTGGCAACGCATCATGCGCAACACGCACCGTCCGGAGATTTTGGTGGTGGACCCGCGCAAGACCGAGACGGCCATGGCCGCCACGCAACATTATCCGCTGAAACCCAAGAGCGATCTGGTCCTGCTGTATGGCGTGGCAAATATCCTGATCACTCAGGGATGGATTGACCGCGGTTATGTCGAGAATCATACCAACGGCTTTGAGGTGTTCGCGCAGTTCGTTGCGAGTTTTACACCGCGAATCGTGGGCGAGGCAACTGGCCTGTCCATTGAACAGTTGCAGCGTTTTGCCGCAACCATCCACCGCGGAGAGCGCGTTTCCTTCTGGTGGACGATGGGCGTGAATCAGGGGCACGAAGCCACCCGAACCGCCCAGGCCATCATTAACCTCGCACTCATGACCGGCAACCTGGGCCGGCCCGGTACCGGCGCCAATTCCATTACCGGCCAGTGCAACGCGATGGGCTCGCGACTGTTCTCCAATACCACCAACCTCTTGGGCGGGCACGATTTCTGCAACCCCGCCCACCGTGAGAAAGTCGCCCGCGTGCTCGGCCTCGCTTCTTCGTGCATCCCGCAAAGCAATTCCTGGGCTTATGACCAGATTGTGCAGGGGATTGCCGACGACAAGATCAAAGGGCTGTGGATCGTGGGAACCAACTCGGCTCATTCCTGGATCGACCAGGATCAGTTCAGTGCGCTGTTGGGAAAACTCGAATTCCTGGTCGTCCAGGACATGTACGCCAGCACCGAGACGGCCCGACGCGCCCACTTAGTTCTGCCAGCGGCCGGCTGGGGGGAGAAGGAGGGGACGTTCATCAATTCCGAGCGGCGCTTTGGACACGTGAGGAAAGTGGCTCGGGCGCCCGGTCAGGCGCTGGCGGATTTCCACATTTTCCAGCTCATTGCGCAGGTCTGGGGCTGCAGCGATATGTTCGCCCGCTGGGACTCCCCCGAGGGGGTGTTCAACCTGTTGAAGGAGTTGACTCGTGCTCAGCCGTGTGACATCACCGGGATCGGCAATTATGCGCACTTAGATAGAGCCGGGGGCGTCCAATGGCCATTTCCTGACACCCGACCAGCTTCCACTCGGCTCGTTGGCGAGACTGAGTCGCACGTCGGATTACAGACCGAGCGGCGGCTGTTCGAGGATGGGCGCTTCTACCATCCGGACGGAAGAGCCAAATTCATTTTTGGTCCGCCAAGGCCATTGCCCGAAATACCTGACGGCCAATTTCCGTTGCTGTTGTTGACCGGGCGCGGAACGTCAGCACAATGGCATACCGGCAGCCGGACGGAGAAGTCAGATGTGCTGCGGAAACTGCGACCCGCCAACCTATACATTGAAATCAATCCGAGCGATGCGGCGGCGCTATTGATTCAACCCGGAGACGAGGTGCGAGTCACGTCGCGGCGTGGCACGATCACCGCCGCTGCTTTCATCACCCGGATCATTCAGGCAGGCCAGGTCTTCATCCCCATGCATTATTCTGCTACGAACAAACTAACCCTCGCGGTGTTTGATCCGTATTCCCGCCAACCGGCTTATAAGGCCTGCGCCGTTCGTGTGCAAAAGGCTCAATAACCAGGTGCCTCAATCCATGAGTCCTTTAGATTTAGCTGAACCTGCCTCGCCTCCCGAACAGTTCTCGGGCGCCGAGGCGCAGTTCCGAGGCCGTCAGGTTTTGCTCCAGCATCTCTACATCTCCTCGGCCCATAATTTTTTCGGTCACTTTGGACGGCCCGCAGGTCATCACCCAATCCTTGAGATGCCGCGAATTCGATGTCTCGCTGGACGAGGTGTGATCGGCGACCGTTTTCTTGATTTTAAGGGGGGCTACAAAGGACAGATTACGTTCTTCGAAAAAGAAACGTACGACGCGATCTGCAGCCACCTGGCGGTCGGTGATCGAACACCGGCTGTGTTCCGCCGAAATGTCATCACGTGGGGACTGGATTTGAACCAGTTGATCGGGGCGGATTTCGAACTCCAGGGAGTTCGGTTCCGCGGCACCGAGGAGTGCCGGCCCTGCCTTTGGATGGACCAGGCCTTTGGTCCAGGGGCCGAAAATTTCCTCCTGGGTCGTGGCGGGCTGCGGGCGGTGATCCTGACCGACGGGGTTCTGGCGGTTGGGGACGGATGAGCCAATCCCCCTCCCTGGCCAGCTCGATATTTGATTATGCATTGCGGTTCGACGCGTTGCATCTATCCTGCCTGTGAGCGCACATTCTTTTAAAGCTAACCCGCTATGCGAACTAAAACGACCATCGCAGCCGTCCTGGTATCATGCAGTTCGTTTCTCTCCTTCCCCTCAAACTCTTCTGCCGAGGGAGTCAGCGATGTTAAGATCGATATTCCGTTCACAAAACACGTCCTGACGAATGGGCTGACGCTGATTGTACACGAGGATCACAAGGCGCCGATTGTGGCGGTCAATCTTTGGTATCACGTCGCCTCAAAGAATGAAAAACCGGGCAAGACCGGGTTTGCCCATCTCTTCGAGCATCTCATGTTCACGGGCAGCGAACATTTCAAGGGCTCGGGGGACCAAAGTGCCTTTTTTGAAGCGATGGAACGGATTGGCGCCACGGACTTGAATGGCACCACCAGCAACGATCGCACCGACTTCTTTGAAAACGTCCCCCGCAACGCGCTGGATGTCGCCTTATGGATCGAGTCCGACCGGATGGGTCATTTGCTGGGCTCGATCGACCAGGCCCGACTCGATACGCAGCGAGGCGTAGTCCAGAACGAAAAGCGCCAGGGCGAGAATCAGCCCTACGGTGTCACCGAGGAGTTGATCACCAAAGGCACCGCGCCGGTGGGACACCCGTATTCGTGGACCGTGATTGGTTCGATGGAAGACCTCAACGCCGCCTCGCTCGATGACGTCAAGACGTGGTTCACCAACTATTACGGCGCGGCCAACGCTGTGCTGGTTCTGGCCGGAGACATCGACCCCGACACAGCCCTCAAGAAAGCCGAGCAATATTTCGGGGAAATCCCCTCGGGACCGCCGGTTGCCAGATATCAAACCTGGATCCCCAGAATCCCCGGCACGCGCCGTGAAAAGGTTTCCGACCGCGTCCCGCTGGCGCGGATCTATAAAGTCTGGAATATCCCACCCTACGGCGAGGCGGACAATGCTTACCTGGACCTGGTCAGTGACGTGCTGGTCTCCAGCAAGTCGTCCCGGCTCTACAAGCGCTTGGTTTATGATGACCAAATTGCCACTAGTGTTTCAGCAAGCGTTGATCCCAACGAAATCAGCGGGCAATTTCAGGTCATCGCCACTGCGCGGCCCGGCGGAGATCTGACAAAAATCGAGAAAGCCATCGATGAAGAAATCGCCCGGTTCCTGGCCGAGGGACCAACGCCGGAGGAATTGCAACGCGTCAAAGCAGGAAAAATCGCCGGATTTGTCCGGGGCATCGAGCGCATCGGCGGCTTCGGAGGCAAGTCAGACGTGCTGGCGATGAATGAGACTTTTCGCGGCAGCCCGGATTTCTTCAAAGTGACTTTGAACTACACACGCGAAGCTACTGCGAACGACTTGCAGCGTGCGGCCAAGCAGTGGCTGACGGACGAGGTCTATATCCTCGAAGTCCACCCGTTCCCCAATTACGAGAGCGTCGCCAGCACGGTCGACCGTTCCAGGCTCCCGACGCCGGGCGAGGACCCGGAAGTCAAGTTCCCCGAGTTCCAACGGGCCAAGCTGTCCAACGGCATGAAGATTATCCTGGCCGAGCGGCATTCGATCCCGCTGGTAAACTTCAGTCTCCAGGTCGATGCCGGGTTCGCCGCCGACCAATTCGCGATTCCTGGCACTGGGAAACTGACCCTGCAAATGGTGGATGAGGGAACCGCCCGGCGAACCGCTCTTCAAATCAGTGAAGAATTATATCTGCTCGGCGCAACTCTGACCGCAGGTTCCGACTTGGATTCTTCCAGCGTGAGTCTTTCTACGCTGACCTCGACACTCGACCCGGCGCTGGACCTGTACGCTGACGTCATCCTGAACCCGGTGTTTCCTGAAGCCGATTTTCAACGGCTGCAGAAACAACTTCTGGCCTCCATCCAACAGGAGAAAACCCAGCCGTTCGGGATGGCGCTGCGCGTGTTTCCGAAACTCCTGTACGGCGGTGGGCATGCCTATGGCAACCCATTGACGGGCTCTGGCACGGAGGCATCGGTTGCCAAGGTGACTCGAGCCGATTTGCAAAAATTCCACGACACCTGGTTCAAGGCGAATAACGCCACGGTCATCATTGTCGGCGACACCACGCTGAACGAAATCACGCCCAAGCTGGAAAAACTATTCGCTCTTTGGAAGCCCGGCGAAGTCCCGGCGAAGAATCTGGCCACCGTTGAGCACCAAACGAAATCGGCTGTGTATCTGATCGACCGGCCCGGCTCGATCCAATCGGTTATCCTCGCGGGCCATGTCGGGCTCCCCAAATCCAATCCGGACGAAATTGCCATCGAGACCATGAACCTGGTCTTGGGGGGCGCCTTCACCTCTCGGGTAAACATGAATCTGCGCGAAGACAAGCACTGGGCTTATGGAGCGGGCACGGTTGTGTTGGCGGCGCGTGGACAGGGTCCCTTTATTGCCTATGCCCCGGTCCAGTCGGACAAGACCAAGGAATCGATGATTGAATTGGACAAGGAACTCCACGCGATCCTTGGCCAGCGCCCCATCGCCGTTGAGGAATTGAGCAAGGCGCAAAAGAACGAGACCCTGGCCCTGCCGGGCTCGTGGGAAACCATTGGGGCGGTCGGCTCTTCCATCGCTGATATGGTGGCCTTCGGCCTGCCGGATGACTATTACACTACTTATCCCGATAAGGTTCGTGCCCTGTCGGTGAACGACGTGACGAAGGCCGCCCAGACGGTGGTGCATCCTGACAAATTGGTGTGGGTGGTCGTCGGTGACCGCGCGAAAATTGAGCCCGGCATCCGCGAGCTAGGCTGGGGTGACCTCCATTTCCTCGATGCCGACGGCGACGTCGTAAAATAGTGTGGAACTGTCCGGTGCGATCTGGACGGGTGCCGCTTCGCTTGGCCTGATAGTGAGCAGTGCAGGAGTCCACGCTGCGGTGGATCCATCCAAAGACCCAGGCACGCTCGCCAGCGAACTCTGGCAGCCGAGGTTGCTGCCAGGTCAGCAAGGATTTGTGTTCACCCTGTATGGAGCGCCCGCTGAACTCGATCCACTGCGCCAACTGGTCGCTCTCATGCAGGAACAGAAACTCGGTAACGGCTTTGATCCGGGTCCCGCCGCGCGCGCTGTCAACAAACCGGTGTTTGATTACCTGGCGACCATTGGCTGGCCCGTCATTGCTTACCCAGGCTGCGCGGATATGCAGGTTAACGGCGGCTGTGTGCTCGCTCCCGAGGATGAGGCAGCGCTGGCGGCCCTCGACGCGGCCGGGGTCTTCAATGCGGTCCAACTCGGTGAATGGGGTTATTACTTTCACAATCTCGCGTGTAATGAACCGTGGTGGAGAGACGTCTATGGCAAGGATTTCGATGCTCACAAGCATCTTATGAAGCCGCCCGGGCTGGCAGGCTATAGCCGTCGGCCGGCCAACCGACGCGAATGCTACGAGGTTCTTAAGGATTATTTTACCAGTCGGAACCGGGCTCTGCTCAATCGGACCATCAGCGTGACCGGACACTCGCATTACGAGGCCTATGCCGCCGAATGGGGCGCTCGGTGCGTCGGATTGGAGGTCGGCGAGAATATCGCCTTTACTCAATCAAAGCTGGCGTTCGCCCGAGGAGCATCCCGGCAGTGGCAGCGTCCGTGGTCAGTTCAGGTCAGCCCCTGGTTCGCTGGCGCCTGCACCACCAGCGGGCCACTCCGGCAGGAAGGCGGTGGCGCCAGGGGCCTGGATGCCGGCCATTCCTTAAGCTTTTACGAACGCATGTGGTTGCATGGCTGGTTTGCCGGGGCAGCGATGGTGACGCCGGAGAACAGTATGGCCATCTTCTTTGAGCCGGCGCCTCGATCCAGCGTGCTGACTGCCCATGGGCGTAAGGCGGTGGAGGTCTTTCGCTTCACTCGTGAACACGAACGCGGCGTCCCCTGGACACCCGTGGCCATCGTGCTGGACCATCTGGCCGGCTATAACGCTTACATGGACAAGCCTTGGGGCATCCTCGAACCGACCGTCGGCGACCGGGAAACCCGTGACTTGTTCGATCACCAACTCTTTCCCGGCAGTGACCATATTCACACCCCACCAGACAAGACCAATCCCGAGGTGAGCTACCTGCGGCCGACACCCTACGGCGAAAGCTTCGACGTGCTACTGACGACGGCGACGCCAGAGGTGCTCTCCGCTTATCCGGTCATACTATTGGCAGGTGACATCGAATTTGACCACCGATTCCTCGATGCTTTGACTCAGGCGCTGAGGCACGGGTCCCGGGTGTTAATGGGTGTCCGCCACCAGAAAACGCTCGGAGCCGAATTTGAGTCCTTGAATCGGCGGGGATCGGTTGCGGTGCTTGCGCCTTGGATCAACCCAGAGACAGGCCGCGGCACAACAATATCGGATCAGGCGTTGGGACGGCTCACGCGGGAGTTCCTGCCGATCGAGGTTACGGGAGACCCCGTTGAGTACCAGATCAACCGGACTGCACGGGGCTGGGTAGTCGAGTTGGTCAATAATCTGGGGATCATCAAAAGGCCGGATCAGCCGGCCGTGATTGACCCGCAGGCGGTGGCACGCGTCCGGTTAAAACCCTCGAACCGGAGCCGCTCGGCCGTGGAATGGCGTTCGGGCCAAACCCACGAAAGGCCGACGCAGCTCCAACTAACCCTGGGTCCCGGCAGCACCGAGTTTGTTGAGTTCATCGATCGATGACGGAAGAGATGACAGCTACGCCCCGACCGCCGCATTCACGGGCGATGAGCCTCAGCGAAACATGGGGCTCTTAGAATCACCGCGGCCGAGCAGAAACGCGACGAGGTCCTGAATCTCGTCAAGCTGCAGAGAGTTCAACAAGCCCTCTGGCATCATGGAAACCTTGGACGGCGCGATTGACTCGATCTCGGCGCGCCGCACATTGGTCATCCGGCCGGGGTCGAACATGTCCTCGACCACATCAATGCTGGAGCCGCTGAGATTCCCCACCCGACCGCTGATCACGTCGCCATTTTTCATACGGATGTTGATCGCCTCGTATTGGTCGCTGATGATCTTGCTGGGCTCGACGATCGATTCGAGCAGGTCATGAAGGCTGAAGCGGCCGGCGACTCCGGTCAGGTCGGGGCCGACCGAGCCCCCTTCGTTGACAAAGCGATGGCAAGCCGAGCAGGCCACCCCGCTGTAGAGCTGACGGCCCCGCTCAAAGTTGCGGCCGCCCGTTAGCCCGGCTTGGACTTTTGGCACTAGTTCGTCGAGCTTCCATTCCCTCACTAACGGCCGCCCGGCCAACGCTTCCCGAGGAGATTTGCGTTCGACGTGCGCTTCGAGGATCGGCTTGAGGCTGGCTTTCTCTTCCTCGCTCAGGCGTCCAACAGCATCAGTTTTTGCGCGCCGCAACGAGCTCGCAAACGTGTTTCCTCCACGGAAGTTCTCCGCCCCAAGGAACCAACGGAAATACTCCTCGCGCAATGCTAGAGTCCATCCGGTCTTGAGAGTGCGCAATGCGACCGCATAATCGACCTGCTCTTCCTGGGTCAGTGCACCGCGCAAGGTAGCGATGGTTTTGGGCGCGGCGCTGGGCGCTTCCAGATAAATGAGCAGCCGGGCGAGCAATTCGTCCAGCTCGGTTGTTTTCGATGGAAACAGCGGGTCGAATCTGGCGATTAAGTGCTGCCGTTGAGTCTCGTCAGGGCTGCCCAGGCGAATGAGGGCCAGAGAATAAGCGCGCAACAAATCGGTCCGATCGCTCTGGCTCAGGCTGCGCCACGAAATTCTGTCGAGCGCGCCCAACACTTTCGCGCGCAGGGCAGGATCGGGCGCGGGATCGGTTTCCTTGTGGTGGGTTTTATCTTTACCGCTCACACGAGCGAGCGCCACGAGAGCCTCGATCGCTTTGCGAGGATCTTTCTCTTTGAGCGCCTTCTTACGCCATTGCGGTACATCCTGCCATTCCAGGGCGATCCGGGCGGCGTACCGGAGCGCGCGATCCTGGTCGGCGAGATACGGCCAAACCGTCTTGACGGCGGCCGGTTCTTTCTTGCCGTGAAACGCTTCCAATTTGTGGCGGAGGTCACGCTGCGCTTGAAGGCGGGTGTCCGGCGGGCTGGGCGCAGTGGATTCCTGGCCCACGTAAGTCACCCGGTACAGGGCGGACTGCGCGCCTCGTCCACCAACGACCATCAGCATCGAGCCATCGCGGGGGTTGATAACCAGGTCACAGATTGGAAAAGGCTGGCCATTGATGAAGTCCTCGATCTCACCGGTATAGCTCGCGCCACCAGGGGTGAGATGGACTGCGCGGACCTTGCCGAAGCTCCAGTCCGCCAGAAACATCGCGTCCTGGTATTTAGCAGGGAACTTCGCGCCGTAACCGAAAGTGGTGCCCGTTGGCGAGCCGGGGCCGATGTTCACCACCGCGCCGAAGCTGTCAACGTAGTAATCGGGCCATTTGCCATCGCCGTTGCGAAAACCGAATTCCGCCCCGCTGATGATATGGTTAACACGTGTCGGGCGGTACCAGGGATCGCCGATGTCCCACTCCATATCGGCGTCATGCGTGAACAGCTCACCCACGTTGTTGAAGGCGATGTCAAACGGATTACGCATCCCCATGGCGATAAGTTCCCAGTTCTTGCCGTCGGGATCAAACCTGGCGATATGGCCTTGCGGCGCGTAGGAATCATCCATAAAACCAGTCGGCAGGCGCGGGAGGAGTTGGTCTTCGCTCCAATCGAACGGCACGCGCGAGGCTTGCATTTCCGTCAGCGAGCTATTGTTGCCGATCACGACGTAGATGGATTTGCCGTCCGGCGCGGGCACCATCGAGTGCAGCCCGTGCTCGCCGCTGGCCTCCACCTTTCTGAGCAACTCGATCTTATCGAGCTGATCGTCACCGTCGGTGTCGCGCAGCCGATAGATGCCATGGGCCATCTTGCCCTCGTTCACAGCGACGTACAGGCTGTCGAAGGCCCAAAGCAATCCGTGGGCAAAACCGACGTCGAGGTTGATCTTTTCTGTCTTAACGGCTCCTCCCTTCGTTTCCGGCAGCGTCACACGATAGAGCGCGCCATTTTGATCGCTCACGATCAAGCGCCCTTTCGGGTCGATGCACATCGCCACCCAGGAACCTTGGGTCTCCCTCGGCACCGTGTAGAGCAGCTCGATTTTAAAATCTTTGGCGACTTTGATGTTGGCGACGCCGAGCAAATCCGCTTTGGTGAGAGTGTCGGCCTGATCAGCCTCCGCAGCAAAAACGGCTATTTTTCCAAGGAACAAAATGGCAAACAAGGTCGTGATGATGTGTCGCATAGGGCAAACGCGGAATTTGTGGGCTCATCTCGTAAAGGAGTTCTCCTTAAATGTCAATCTGGCCTGCACATGGCGAATCCCCACCACCCGGTGATGGCCAGCTCGAACAGTCCACCGCAGTAGGGTTTCCACCGATGATGGCCTGCGCGACGGCGCTGCGGATGACGCTAACGTTCAGCGATACAGTTCCCGGCGATGTCTCACACGGTTGACACGCACGACACGAATCTGGTCGGCAATTTCGTAAACAACCCGGTAGTCGCCCACGCGGACGCGCCAGTCGTTTCTGCCGCCAGCCAGCTTGCGGCAGCCGGGCGGGCGCGGATTGTTCGCGAGCGCCTGGATCGCCGCAAGGACGCGGTCATGAATCTTGGAGGAGATCCGCGAGAGGTCTCTTTCCGCACCGCGTTCAAGCAGGACGCGGTACATGGTTACTTACGGTTGCGCTCGACGAGGTAATCCTGCAGCGGCCGGTAGTGAAGCGGCTTGCGCCGTGCGCGCTTGAGCCAGGCCACATCGTCGGCGTCCTCCACGCGCTCCAGGAGTTCTTCATACTCCTTGATGGGGATGATGACGGAGACGGGTTTGCCTTTGCGCGTCACGATTTCCAGTTCGGGCAACGTTGCTTTCATGGCGGTAAGTTATCAGGCGGCCGGTTTGAGGTAAAGCTCACCGCCCTCCCCGCAGAAGCGAGATCAACGGAATCCACGGAAAGGTCCGGTTGTACTCCCCAATGCCCGCTTCACACTCGCCAAATCCACAATGCGAGCGCCGCTTCTGAAGTCAAGGGCCACTTCGCAGCGTGGGAAGTGCCGCATGCCGCAACTCTTCGCGACGGAGCTTGGTGCAGCGATCAGACCGCTGCGCACCTATCTGGCCACGAACTAATCTGCCTCAGCCTGCGCCTCGAGCCTTCTCCGAAGCGATCGTCGAAGTTGCTGGTTATGATCGGAGTTAACCTGCGCAGGCCCTGCGGACTGTCCAAACCAAAAGAGAAAACAACCAATGAACGTAAAAAATAGAGAACATCAAACTGCTCTCGTTACGGGCGCATCGTGCGGCATCGGCTTGGGCACACCTTTGCACATCCCCGCCGACGGCTTTCCGCCGGCTCTGGTCGCTGCTACACTCTGGGCACATGAGTAGCGTTGAGTACCGCGGCCGATTGGCACCTTCTCCGACGGGTTACCTGCACATCGGCCACGCTCGCACCTTCTGGATGGCCCAACAACGGGCCACGGATGCTCAGGGCGTTCTGGTCCTGCGCAGTGATGATATCGATGCGGTTCGAGCAAAAATGGCGTTTGCCGAAGCGATGCTTGAAGACCTGCGCTGGTTGGGTCTTCGGTGGCAGGAAGGCCCCGATTGCGGCGGTCCTTTTGGGCCTTACGAACAGAGTAACCGAAGGTCGTTCTACCAGGCAGGCTTTGAGCAGCTTCAGGCTGCTGGCTGGCTCTATCCCTGCCGCTGTACCAGAAAGGACGTCTTGCGCGCAATCGAAGCTCCGCACGCCACCGATGAGGGGCCGATCTATCCGGGCACGTGCAGGCCGAATCCCAACGTTAACCTTCCCACCGACGCCCGCAAGGCCCTGGC
>JANXQE010000467.1 GCA_025356925.1 Limisphaerales bacterium
AAGGCGACCTCGTTGGACGAGGCAATACGGCGAAAATTCTGCAGGCCGAGCAGACGCACGGCGGGATCGGCATCAGAAAGCTGCTTGAGTGCCAGGTTTCTGAACTGCGGGTGCTTGAGCCTCTCTAGCGTGGCGAAAGCCAATTCCCGCACTTCGAGATCGGGATCGGTAGTGGCCTCTATCACCAGCGACTCCAATTGGCCGAAAAGCTCAGGGTGGCTTGAGACCAATCGATTGATGCGGGAAATCGCAAACTGGCGATGGGGAATCCGTTGGGTGCGCCACAATGCCGTAAGCAGACCGCCCGGTTCGCTCGTCTCTGCCAGAACCTGCGACAAGGCTTCTTCCGACGGCGAATTAGCTCGGAGCAACAAGTACGTTGTGCATCGGAGCTGAATGGGACGCCAGAACGAAGCAGCGAGCAGAACGATAATCCCGCCACACACCAAAAACCAAAGCCGAGTTTTGTGCTTCTTCGTCCTCAGCGGTTCGGCATTTCCACCCATGGTACCTTCCACACCGTACGGAGTGGCTTCAGATTCGGATTTGGATGGGGCGGTCATGAGCTTGCGGAATGGGTCTGATTCGAGGCGTGCCGGCGGGCGCCAGGGAGGCGGGAGGCCGAGGGGAACCTGCCCGCCGAACATGCCAAATGATCGGGGACCGCTTAGCCTTTAATGACGCCGCAATGGATCATTCCTTTCCCCATATAAGGATTCAGGATCGTTTTGTCTGTCTGCAGCCAACTGGCTTTTGCCATGGGGCAATAGGCTTCATAATAGCTCCCGGCCGGCAACTTCTGCGATTTAACGTATTTAATCAGTGATTGGCTCAGGACCTTGTATGCGGTGCGGGCGGTTTGCAGGTCCTTGGCCTGAGCCAGCGCTTCAGCCTGTTCAGCCACTTTTGGCGAGAGCATTTGCATTGAATCACCCCGGATCGCTTTTGCCATATCGGTCGCGGTTTTGGCCAATCCCTCGATTGAATCCTGCGCCAACCCACTTTGGACGGCGATGTAGCTGTCGAAGACCGATTGCACCGGCTGCATAAATACTGCTCGCGGCATTGCGCCCTGAGACACGCCAGCAGCTGGCGCACTAACGTGGCCGTCATGGGTTGCGGACTTCATATCCATGCCGCCCATTGGACAGCCTTCTTTCATAGCGCCTCCACCGCAACAGCTTTGCGCCAGAAGCGCTGGCGGAGCTGTCAGGCCCAGTGTTGCTACGATTATGGAGACGATTTTCGTATTCACCTTGCATTTCATATATTTTCGTTTTGTTGACGATTGGGAATTATTACGCCTCGGAGCCCAGAATCCCTTGCGATCCTCCAAATTCTTTTTCCAGCCTTGCGTGCAACAACTTGCGCGCACGATAAAGCCTCATTTCGATAGCCTTGGCAGTGCAGTGCATCTCTGAGGCAATCTCAGGCTGCGATTTTTCCTCAAAAGCGAGTGCAATGAGCGCTTGGCGAAGCACGTCGGGCAGGGTCCCCAGCGCTTCCCCCAATGAACGAAACCGCTCTTGGTTTTCGAGTTCTTCATCCGGAGCCCATTGCCGGTCCAGGAGTTGTCTCTTCAGCTCACGGCCTTGTTCCGGGTCTTCCAGAGAAACAAACTCAGGCTGGCGCGCCCGCCGGCGAAGCCGGTCACGGGCCAAGTTGAAGGCGATGACATAGAGCCAACTGGAAAATTTGCGCTGGGGATCAAAGCTGTCGCGATGTAGGTAAACGCGGACGAAGGCCTCCTGCAAGCTGTCGTAAGCGTCAGCTCTGTTTCTCAGCAAGCGGGCTAATTGCGAATACAGAGCCCTCGCGTGACGGTGCATTAAGCTCTCCATTGCCTCCTCGTGGCCGGCGATGAGTTGCATCATGTCCGCATGGTCTGCGTCGATATTAAAACTGGGCCTTGCCCGTGAGCTCGTTGATTGCTGAACTTCGTTCTCGTGAGAAACACGTTGGCTGACCGGAACGAAGTGCATCTTGGGCCTTAAATCCCCATCCACAACCGGGTCGGTTCGCATCCGGGCCGGAGTTGGATCCGAATTCAAAACACTTGGATTTCGAGCAATCACAAGCTAAGGCGTGGTCACTATGCGGTAGTATTGTTGTATGTTGTTACGAGTCGGCGTCAGCAGACTGATTGAGACACCTGTGCCTTGGATTGGCTCGCCTACGTTCTGCCAACCACCGCTCAGAGAGGAGATGGACTGGACCTGGTATGTTTTGCCGACTTGCGTGTCGAAGACTACTTCGGCTGCGGTATAGATATGCACCGTGTTCGTAGCGCCCCCAAGCGCGGTGACGTTATTCCACAAAACGCCATTGGTGAGAACGGTGCCCGCTGCAGTCGGGTTGAGGCCTAAACTGTACTTGAGCCAATTGGGGATGCCATCGCCCGCTGGCGTAGCATTGGATGCCGCGTTCGGGTTGGTGGCTGAACCAAAGTATTGGACCTGCCAGGCATAAAGCGCCAGGTCGGCGGGGCTGAGCAAACCGGTGCTGCCCGGTTGGCCCGTCAGGTCGGCGATGGAGGCTTTGAGCAAGCCAACCGCATAGGCCACGTTGTGAACGCCACCGCTGTGGTCCTTCTGCACAAATCGGTAATTGTACGCAGCACGCAACTGCTGGCGTGTCCAGCTCGAATCAATCGAGATGTCCGATTTTGGCTGACCGACGGGCGGCAGGAGTTGGGCGAGTTGGTCCAAGAGATGTCCCACCTCGGTCTGCACCCCTTCGATGACGCCGTCCCCATTATAATCCTCCCGGGGCAAGTCAAACGTGGTGATGGGGCCGTGGCATTTTGCGCACGCACCAGATATATCTAAATTATCCGGGTCGCACATTACCCGGAAAGTATGGCCGCCACCGTGGAGAAAGTCGGGATCGGCGGGGTCGATTTTCTGCATGTGGCAGGTCACACAGAGATTGGGCACCGCGTCCCGATGGCCGGAGCTGGGAATCGTCTGGCCGTAGGTCACACCGTTGACGCCCATCAGCATATCCGCTTGTGGACCTTCATGGGGACCGAAATAGGTGCTGCCTTTGGCCGTTTCCACGTAGTTGGTGGCATTCTGCCGACTCTGGTGACAGTTCATGCATAGAGCACCCTCACCCGCGTTGGTAACCGTTGTCCCATCCGCCAGAGTCACAGCGGCCATGGTGCGGCACAGGTGCGGATTATTGGTAGGAATGGTTTGACCGTGCGGCTCGTGGCATGTCTGGCAGCCGATAGCCGCGTAAGCCGTGTTGGTAACCGTAGCGCCGGAAATCCGGGCGATGAAGCCGGGTCCAGTGTGACATATGACACA